>JAHUZY010000393.1 GCA_019264505.1 Phenylobacterium sp.
TTGAAAAGCTGCCCATGGTACGGATTCGGCCGAAGGTCAGGGTTCTTACAGAAGACAATCTTTGAAGGGTTCGGCTCGCCCACGGGGTCGTAGGTCAACACTGCGCCAGCAGGGACCCGCGCCGCCAGATTAGGGTCGGGAAAGCGGAAATCGCGATCCTCGCGACAACCGATGATGATCATCCGCCGACGGCTCTGCGGGACCCCGTAGTCGGCGGCGTTGACGATGTGGGGGCCGGAAATCCGGTATGTCCCCATCAGCGGAAGCATTGTGTCGTGGAGGTATTCTCCGAATGCGGCGAGGCCGGGCACGTTTTCCATCAGGAAGACGCGCGGCTGGGCCTGAAGCACCGCCCGAACGAACTCCGGAAGGAAGTCTCGCGCGTCGTCGCGGCCCCGGCGGAGACCACCTGTGCTGAAGGGCTGACATGGCGGACCGCCAGCCAAAAGGTCAACACCACGCCAGCGGCCGAAGTCGACCCCGGCGACGTCGGCCTGGAGAAGTTCAGTCCGTGGAAACGCAGCGCGGTAAGTGGCGGCTGCATCGGCCCCGATCTCAACAGCGCCGACTGTCTCGAAGCCGGCGGCATGCAGCCCGACGCTCAACCCGCCGGCACCGCAGAAAAGGTCAAGCGCCGTCAGATGCCCCACGATGGTCTCCCTTATCTGCGAGCGCTTAAAGAACGAACGTGGAACAACGCCAGCGGGTCCATTTAGTCAATAGGGAGTTAATCGAGCATTGCCCGACCGTGCCCGATTCCGGCGGTCGTAGCCTCAAGAAATTCGGCGCCGCTCCACATGCGCCTCCAGTCCTAGCGGCTGACTGCGCTGACGGTTCACGCATTATCGGCGACGGCACCCGGCGCCGCCTCACGACGAGAAAGCGCCCTCCGCGCTTGCGCTTCCCGCTGCGGATCGTCGAGCCCGAAGCGCGCCCGATAGCGCGGTGACTCCAGCAGGTGTTCACCACCCGGCGCCAGCCACGTGGGCTCTATTGACCTGTCGGGCTTCATCACAAAAACGTAGCGCGAAAAGCCGCCAAGCACGGACACCGACACCGATGGCGGCAACGTCGTGACGGTCTCCCGCCCCTCGGTGCCCAACGCGGCTGTTACGGTCCTCGCGGGACTAAATTCGATCTCTGTGATCACCTCCCGCAAGGCTGCCGCCAACCGGGCTCGGAGATCGTAAAGGTCGCGTCCCGACAAGTCGCGCATGTCGGTGGTCAAGGCGGCGATCTGCGCCTTGCGGGTGTCGAGGGGGACCCGATGGCGCTCGATGCCGGCGGCAAGTTGGAGTGCCGCGACCTCTTCTTTCAGCCGCACGCGCTCCGCCTGACGAGCTTCGTATCTGGCGCGAAATAGGTCGTCCGCCTCGCCCGCCTCCAGCATGTCGAGCAGCCGCCCCAGCTGGGCCTCGACTTCCGCCAATCGTCCTGTCGCAATGGAGAGTGCGGCGCCGCCCTGGTCCCCCGCGTCATCGCTGCGGGTCAAGTCGAACTCCACAACGTGCTCAAGAATGGCCGCCTCGACGGCAGGGTATCTAAAGCGCTGTCTGTTAGAGCAAAGCCCACGCGCCGCGTCGGAGCACCGCAAGACGGGGACGTTTTTTGTGCCCTGATAGCCCACAGACCCACCGCAGACACCGCACCGCCCGATCCCCAGGAAGAGATTGTGGACGGCCATCGAATTAGCCTTGCGGCCTGCTGGCGCCGCCTCTGAGATCAGAGCTTGGACACGGTGAAACTGGCCTTCGGAGATGATGGCAGGATAATAATCTGGGATCGGTTCACCATCATTCGGGCGCCTGGTCGCCTGACTCCCGGCGGGGGCGAATGTGGGTTGGTACTCTCCAAGGACCGCTCGGTTTCGGAGCAGCTTTCGCACGCCGGAGTGGTGCCAGTGGCCGCCACGTGGCGCCGGCACGTCGTCTTCGTTCAACCGCACGGCGATGGTGGCGGTCCCCACGCCCCCTTCACGCATGTCGAAAATGCGCCGCACATGCGCGACCCGTTCCGGGATCAATGACCACTGCCGATCTTCTCGACGTTCGGCATCAACGAACTGGAGCCAGAACGGCCCCGTAGAGTGCCAAATCACGCCATCACGGGCTCGCGCTTTGCTCTGAGCATGGGCGACCTTCACCTTCCGCCCCTTCTCGACGGACTCCTGCTGGGCGCGCTCCGCCTGGATTTGCACTCGCAGGAAGTCCACCATCTGCGAGTCGGCGTGCAGGATGATGTCGTCGGCGACGCTCGCGACTTGCACCCCCCGGCGAGTCAGTCCGGTCAGAAGATGTAAAAATTCGGTCTGCGTCTCCCGGCTTAGCCGGTCGATGGAATCTAAAATTAGATAGCTCCCCGGCGCGATCCGCCCGGCATCCACCAGCGCCACAAAGGCGCCCAGAGCGCCCCGCCTCCGGTGGTCACCGGTGAAAGCCGATACTCCGTGGTCGTTCAGATTCAGGTCCCGATCAACCGGCAGGCCGACCTTAGCGGCGAACGCCTCGCCGCCCTCCCGTTGCCGCCGTGCTGAGTCACCAGCCGCCTGACGAGCCGAACTGAAACGGGAGTACAGGTAGACGCGAGGTTCCATCGCCCCCCTGTAGCATGTGGTGGATAGGATCACCAGTTCAACACCTGGTACCACTTGGCGCTCGCCCACTATCTGCTGCGGGAGTGGGACGCGGCCGAAGCCGCCTATCGCCAGTGCATCAAGTGGGTGCGCGAGGATGATTATGACGGCCTGACCGCCTGCCACGACTGGCTCTACATGACCCTGCGCCGCAAGGGCGACGAGGCCGCCGCCACCGCGGTGCTGGCCGCCATCCCGGAAGGGCTGGCCGACGAGGCCTTCGTCGAGGGACCGTCCTATTACCGCCGCCTGCGGATGTACCGCGGCGAGCTGGCGCCCGAGGACCTGCTGAGCCCCGACAAGGGATCCCAGGTCATCCATGACGTCGAGACGATCTACGCCACCCAGGGCTACGGGGTCGGGAACTGGTATCTCTACAATGGCGAGACCGACCGCGCCCGGGCGGTCTTCGAACAGATCCTGCAGGGCCGCAGCCGCTTCGCCTTCGGCTACATCGCCGCCGAACTTGACCTGCGCGAGATGGCTGAGGGTTGAGGATCTGATGTTGGCTGGGGTTCGCCCCCGCCTGCGATCTGGCGCTAAGCGGTGGCGGTGAGAGAGGGATTCGAACCCTCGATAGAGTTTCCCCTATACACGCGTTCCAGGCGTGCGCCTTCAACCACTCGGCCACCTCACCACACCGGTCGGGGGCGGGCCCCCGGCGGAAGGGGGTCTATATAGCGAGGTGGGCGCCCGGGGCAAGCGGCCCTGTTCGTCCGGCGTGCGGCGTCCTATCTGTAGGGCCAGATCCATCCCTATCCGTCCGAGGTCGCCATGTTGTTCCGCAAGCCCGCTGAGATGCCGACGGCGCAGACCGCCCTGCCCGGCCGCAGCCAGCCGATCCCCACCGCCAAGACCCATTTCGTCAACGGCCAGCCCCTGCAGGGTCCCTATCCGGAAGGCTCGGAGACCGCCGTTTTCGCCATGGGCTGCTTCTGGGGCGTCGAGCGGCTGTTCTGGCAGATCCCCGGCGTGCATGTGACGGCGGTGGGCTATGTGAACGGCTTCACCCCCAATCCCACCTATGAAGAGGTGTGCAGCGGCCGCACGGGCCACACCGAGGCGGTGCTGGTGGTCTATGACCCGAAGGCTGTGACCTATGAGCAGTTGCTGAAGGTGTTCTGGGAAGGCCACGACCCGACCCAGGGCATGCGCCAGGGCGGCGATGTCGGCACCCAGTACCGCTCAGGCATCTATGTGGCCAACGAGGCTCAAGGGTCTGCGGCCGCCGCCAGCAAGGGCGTCTACCAGCAGGCCCTGTCGGCCAAGGGCCTGGGACCCATCACCAGCGAGATCGTCGAGACCGGGCCCTTCTATTTCGCCGAGGACTATCACCAGCAGTACCTGGCCAAGAATCCCGGCGGCTATTGCGGCATTGGCGGCACGGGCGTGACCTGCCCGATCGGGACCGGCGTCGAGGCATGAGCCTGGGGGCGGCCGGCGAAGAGACCCTGGCCCAGGCGCTGACCCTCCCGGGCGCCACCTTGAGCATCCAGTGGGGCGACGCCCGGGTGGCCAAGGTGGGTGGCAAGGTCTTCGCCATCCTGTCCCTGGATGGGGGCTTGTCGTTCAAGGCCTCGGACATCGCCTATGAGGCCCTGGTGGAGAGCGGTCGGGCCCGGCCGGCGCCCTATCTGGCGCGGGCGAAATGGGTTCGGTTCGATGATCTCTCATCCCTGGAGCCGCAGGAGACCGCCGACTGGCTCGCCCAGGCCCACGCCCTGGTGAGCGCAAAACTGACCCGGGCGCAGCGACGGGACCTCGGCCTCACTCAAGCTTGACCATAGCCCCCCTCCCCATGCGCAGTTGAACATGCTTAGCTCGGCGTGCGAAGTCCCATCGCACAACTTCTGGATGTGTGGCCGGCCGTGCCTGAGCCCAATGACCCGCCTGCGTGGACTCCCCCCTGGCCGAGGTGGCTGAACCTGTCATGGCTGGGCGGGATCGAGCCCTGGGTGCGGCTGCTGACGCGACTGGTGGTGGGTGTGTTCCTTGTGTGGAGCGTCTGGGATGAGGTGACCCAAGCGCCCGCCATGCAGGCGTTGGCAGACGCCCTCGCGGGCGACGGGGCGCCCTGGGCCGGTCTGGCGGCGCGGATCAGCGTCTATACCCAGATGGCCTGCGGCCTGGCCTTCATCGCCGGCATGGTGACCCGCTGGGCCGGGCTGATCTGTGCGATCCTGTTTTCTGTCACGGCGGCCTACGCCGTGCGCGAGGGCGTCGAGGCAGCCCTCCCGGCCGTCCTCCTGGCGCTGATCGGCCTCGACATGCTCGCCCGCGGGCCCGGGCGCTACAACCTGCGGACCCTGCTGGTCAGCCGCTGAGGCCGCTCAGGCCTGGGGAGTCTCTTCAATGGGCCTGGCCGGCGGTCGACTGGCCGTCACCTCGGGCGCCGTCTCCAGCACCTCACGGATCTCGGCGATGGCGCGGGCGGCGGAAGAGGCCCGCTGGCGCCAGACAAGCACCGCGACGGCCGCCAGGGTGGCGATGATGAAGGTCGTGGATCCGAATACCCAGCTGGCGGCGGCCAGGGCGAAATAATAGCCGCGCACCCCGGCGTTGAACGCCGAGAGGGCGGGATTGAGCAGCCGGCCTGCCGCCGCGCCATAGACCTGCGCCACCCCGGCGGCCTCGTCGGGCGCAGCCCCGATCACCGCGATGGTGTAGTTCAGCTGACGGATCGCCCAGATGAAATCGAGCAACCCCCGGGCCAGGGTCACCAGCACCAGGGCCACCTGCACCTCGAACAGCAGCCGGGTGGAGGTCTCGATAACGATCAGGCTGGAGGCGCTGCGAAAGGCCGACTCACCCCCGAACAGCACGCCGGCTGCGCCCGCAATCAGGATCAGGTTGGACGAGGCGAAGAAGGAGGCCGAGTTGATGGTGTGGCCGAGCAGCTGACTATCCATCAGCCGGCTTTCCCGGCGGGCCATGGCCCTCATCCAGCCGCTCCGGATCACCGCCATGTCGAGATTGATCATGTGGCGCCGGCCCAGCGCCGCCTTGACCAGCGGCTCATAGGCCAGCCAGGCCACCGCGAAGATGGCCAGGGCGACGGTGTCCAGGGGGGAGAGCGGAAGGCCGAGCATGGGCGGGGGTCTAGTCCTCCAGAATGCGGCTGTGACGGCGGCTGTCGCGCAACAGCAATGATGTGATCAGGCCCACGCCCATGATGGCCGAGACGTAGATGTAGAAGGCGCTTTCCACCCCTTGGCCCTTGAAGCCCAGGGCGACGGCCTCGGCGGTGCCGCCGAACACCGCGTTGGCCATGGCGTAGGGCAGCGCCACGCCCAAGGCCCGGACGTGGGCGGGGAACAGCTCGGCCTTGGTCACCGCGCTGACCGAGGTGTAGCCGGCGATGATGACGATCAGCACCACCATCAGGGCGAACGCCATCAAGGGTTCGGTGACCCCGGCCATGGTGTTCATGATCGGATAGGTCAACAGCATGCCGGCCCCGAAGGTGAAGGCCAGGTTGGTCCGTCGCCCCCACTTGTCAGACAGCCAGCCGAACAGGGGCAGGATGAACAGATAGACCACCAGCGCGGCGGCCGTGATGTTGGTCGCCGTCTCCTTGCTGAAGCCTGAGGTGTTGACCAGGAACTTCTGCATGTAGGTCGTGTAGGCGTAGAAGGCCAGCGAGCCCCCGGCCGTCAGCAGGAAGATGGCGGTGGTCTCCCACGGGTGGTGGGTGAACAACATCATGGTCCGCGCCCGCTCAGCCCCAGAGGCCTGGGCGTTCTGGAACGAGGCGCTCTCCTCCAGGCCGCGACGGATCCAGAACACCACCACCGCCAGCAGGGCGCCGATGACGAAGGGAATGCGCCAGCCCCAGGACTCCAGGTCCTCGGTGGGCATGACCCGCTGCAGCAGCATCAGGATGCCAAGCGCCAGGAGCTGGCCCGAAATCAGGGTGACGAACTGGAAGCTCGACCAGAATCCCCGCCGGGCCTTGCCGGCCATTTCCGACAGATAGGTGGCGCTGGCGCCGTATTCCCCGCCCACGGACAGGCCCTGCAGCAGGCGCGCCATGAGCAGGATGGCCGGCGCCGCAACGCCGATCATCGCATAGTCGGGGATGATGGCGATGATCGCAGAGCCGGCGCACATCATGGCCACCGACAGGCTGAGCGCCGCCTTGCGGCCGGCCCGGTCGGCGTAGAGGCCCATCAGCCAGGCGCCCAGAGGCCTGGCCAGGAAGCCGATGGCGAACACGGCGGCGGCCTGAAGCAGCTGCGACGTCGGATCGCCGGACGGAAAGAAGTGCGGTGCGAAATAGAGGGCGAAGGACGAATAGGCGAACCAGTCGTACCACTCGACCAGATTGCCCGCTGACCCGCCGGCGATGGCTTTCAGGCGCTGAAGCGGGGTGAGCCCAGGGACCAGCAGCCCCGGCGGTGCCTGTGAGTCCGCGCCTGTTTCCGTCGCCGTCATGCCCGTCTCCCCCGCGGCCCTTGTTTGCGCGCGATGCTAGGG
>JAHUZY010000426.1 GCA_019264505.1 Phenylobacterium sp.
GGCGCCTGGGACGCCATGACCGCCGCTGGACCGCCGCGGAGCACCTCGATACGCGCCAACCCCATGCTCGGTCGAAAGAGCTGGTCGGGATTTAAGAAGCCGACGCCTGCGTCGTGCTGCACAGGCAGTCCGTCTTCCAGAACGGCCACGGACGAGTAGCCGTCCAAAGGCACACCCCTGGCGCGGATATTGTTGCTGGCCTCGCCACCGGATGACTCAACCCAGTAGCCTGGGGTTAACGCCACCACCCCGGCGAGGGAACTGGCATCCATGGACCTTAGCCGACCTTCGCTGATCACTGTCACGGCATAGGCGGTTTCGGACTTTCGGGTGACCTCACCCGCATGCGCCCCTGTGACGACCAGTTCCGCCAAGGGTGTCGGCGTCAGGGCCAGCGGCTCTGGGCGGGTGGCTTGGGTGGTCTGGCGGCGCAGGCCAGGCTGCGGAACACCGCTTAAGGCAAACGCGTTGGGCCCGACTTCATTTACCTGGAGCCTATGGTCCCGGATGGCGCGCTCGAGGGCCTGCCGAGGCGACATCTGGCCTCGGACAGCGCTCGACCTAAGGCCGGCCACGGCCTGCGGCGCAAATAGGATCTGGACGCCTGAGATCTGCGCCACGCGCCTGAGCGCCTGATCAAGGCGTTGGGCGGGCACGTCATAATCTCTGGTCTGGGCGACTGCGGGCGAAGCGGCCAGGCAGAAGGCCACCAGCATGGAGGCCGCCACAACGGCGCGCCAGCCAAACGCCTGCCTGCATGGCCTGTTCTCCCGACTGGCCATCGCCCCCCACCTCGATCTGCTCGGGGCGGCTCGCTGTCGGCTAGCTCACCTCGCGACGCCCTTCCCTTAAGAACGTTAGCTTGGTGACGGCACGCCAGACGTCGCTAAAAGTTCACGGACGGGTCGGCCTCGGTCGGGGCGTGCAGCACCCAGACACGCCCTCGGCGTTCGACCCGAACGAGACCGATCGACTGCAGGGCCCGGGCGAAGGTTGCGGCGTCATCATCGGCGAATACGCCGCTAATCGGCAGGCCCGACAGGGACGGATCGGCCAGGGCGAGGGTCTCGGAACTCTGGCGATTGATGCTGGCCACCGCTTCGCCGAGCGGCGTGGCTGAAAAGTGGAGGCGCGATCCCTGGTCGGCTGGAAGCGCCTGAAGGTCGGCGGCTGACAATCTCCGGATCCCCTGGCGATCCACCAGCACCCGCTCGCCGGCGACGACATCCTGAGGGGCGTCGTTTTCGACACGCACGCGTCCCTCCCGCACGGTTAGCTCCAGTCGGTCGCCATCCAAGCGGACATCGAAGATGGTGCCCACGACCCTGAGACGGGCGGCGTCCGTCAGGACATAGAAGGGTCGGGCCTGATCGCCCGTCACCTCGAAGGAGGCCTGGCCCTCCACAAGCCGCACATCGCGGCGGTGTCGTGTCATGCGCACCTTGACTTCCGACCCCGGCTCCAAAGCCAGTTGCGACCCATCAGCCAGCGTGATGGAGCGCTCTGCCTCCTCGGTCACATAGTGGAGCGAGCGAGGAAGGCTTGCAGCGACGGCGACAGCCACGACCACGGCCGCCGCCATTGCCCCGGCGATCAACCCCACCGGCCAAGCCGAGGTGCGAGGCCAGGATCGGCGCATCTCGGCGTGGAGGTCGGGATCACCCCTCAGGCCATCCAGATCAGCCCATAGCGCCTCAATGGCGCGATACTCGTCCAGCGCCTGCGGCGTCCGCCGCAGCCAGATAAAGAAGGGCCGGCGGTCTGCGTCGCCCCGACTTTGGAAGCGGACGAACCAGCGGGCGGCCTCATGAACACGTCGATGATGCCCCCTCATTGATCAGACCACCCACGCTGATCGAGGTGAAGACGGCAATTGGCCAAAGCATTCATCATCTGGCGCTGCACCGTCCTCAGCGGCACGCCCATCTCACGTGAAATGTCGGCCAGGCTCATGTCTTCAAACCGGTGCATTGTCAGGACGCGCCGCTGTAGCGGCGGCAGGTTCAGTATGGCGTCCTTGAGATGGTTCAGCCTCTGACGCTCCCGGGCATGGTCAAAGGGCGTTGGCGCATCCGCCGGCGTCTCGGGATCCAACTCCACACTGTCGCGGGTTCGCCGGGTGCGCCTGCGCCGCAGGATGTCAAAGACAACGGACTCAGCTGCGCGCTTGAGATAGCCCAGGCTAAAGGAGTCTGGTCCTCCGTTCCGGGCCACATGCAACAGCCGGGCATATAGCTCCTGGACCGCATCATCGGCGCCATCGACACCCAGCAATTGGGCGAAGTAGCGGCGCAATCGGCGATCATGGGCTTCCATGGCGGCCTCGACCGCTGCGGCCGCACGCGGATCGCCGAACTTCCCCCGCTCGGTCTGAGCGATCTCCAGCCGTTGTTCAGATCTCACCGGCGCGGTTCCTGACGATCAGTTACGACACCTATAGACGGTGTAGCCGTCCTGGCGCGCCAGGGGGCCATATGGATTTCTCAGGCTTTGATCGCCGCAGCCAGACCGGTCTTGAGGAAGGCGAGCGCCGCCTCGCGGGTGGTTTCGGGCGGACGGCCGACCAGTTCGGCCAGCGAGCGGCCGATCAGGCCGACCCCCATGGCCAGCGAGACGGCCACGAGGATCAGGTTGGTCGCCCGCTCAGGGTCGACCCCCTTCTGGGCCATGGGACCGGAGATCACCTCAGCGACGGCTTCGCGCACCAGGGTCAGGCGGCGGGTTTCGCCGGTCAGTTCCAGCCAGGCGGCCAGGCGGGCGCCGCCGGCGGACTCAAACGCGTCGAACAGCACCTGCCCGACCCCCTCCAGCTGGGCCTCCGGATCATCGGGCCGCTCGGCCGCCAGGACCCGGGCGACCAGCTGGCGGATCATCGCCTCGGCCAGAGCGGTCTGAACGCCATCAATCGAGCCGAAGTGGTGCAGCACCGTAGCGTGGGAGACGCCAGCGCCCTGGGCCACCTCCACCAGCTTCAAGCCCTGCGGCCCCCGCTCCAGCAGCAGGCGTTCGGCCGACTGCAGGATGTTCTCGCGGGCCGCCTCCGGCGATCGGCGAACACGGCGGGCAGGCTCTATTGACATTTTTGTTGGTAACTCTAGATTGGACATAGGACAAGCCCCGGGGGCGTGAGGCTCCCGTTCCACAGGATCACGCCATGACGCGCAAGACCACGCCCGCCGATGTCGAGGTGGCCCCTCGCGACATTCATTTCGACGCCAGCCCGACAAACTCCGGCCATTGGCTGGACGGCGATCCGGTGGCCACCGCGGTGTTCAACGCCCTCTCGCTGACCTTCCCCGATGGGGAGCGGCTGTTCATGGACGCCGTGCGGCACTATCGCGACCGGGTCTCGGGCAAGCTGGCCGAGGACGTTCGGGGCTTCATCGCCCAGGAGGCGATCCATTCGCGGGAGCATCACAGCCTCAACCAGCTGATCGACCGGGACCGCTATCCCGTGGCCGAGATCGAGGCCCAGGTGCGCGAGCGGGTGGCCTTCAGCCGCGGCCGTGGGCCGATGGCCATGCTGATCTCCACCATCGCGCTCGAGCACTTCACCGCCATGATGGCCGAGGTGCACATCCGCCACCGCGACGAGCTGTTCCAGAAGACCGATCCGGCCATCGAGCGGCTCTGGCGCTGGCATGCGCTTGAGGAGACCGAGCACAAGGCGGTCGCCTATGACGTCTTCATGGAAGCGACCAAGGACTGGTCGCCCTTCCTGCGCTATCGCCGCCGCTGCATCGCCATGGCGCTGATCACCATCATGTTCACCCGCAACATCAGCCGCTACGCCGCCAGGCTGCTGGAGGCCGACGGCTATACGCCCGACGCGGCCCTCAAGGCGGTGAAGCAGTTCGTCTGGGTGAAGCCTGGCCTCTTCCGGCGCGGCTGGAAGACCTATTTCGCCTGGTACCGGCCGGGCTTCCATCCCTGGGATCAGAAGGCCACCTCCCCGACCCTTGCGGCCTGGAAGGCGGAGTTCGACGCCGCGGCGCTCAAGCCTGCCTAGTCAGCCGTGACAGCCGCACGCGCGGGGGCTGCGCTGGCGATAACCCGTTGTACAGCTGCGACGATCTCGGCGTTGTGGGCGTGGGAGAGAATGGTGGCGTGGCCAGCCTGGGTGACCGCGGCGTAGCTCCCGTGGTCGGAGGCCTCCACGGGCGCGAGCCGCGCCCGGCCCCATTCGCCGTTGCGTTCAGCCGCGGCGCCGGCGGTGACCACGGCAACGGGCCAGGCGGGATCGAGTTTTCCAGCCGCGCGCGCCATGGCCGCGCTGCCCAGCCAGTTCGAAGCTTCATTGGCAGCGTTGCGGGCATGACGCCCCGAGACGAAGGCCGCCTGTTTCTCGCGCACGGCCGGACCCGTCAGGCCGATCCGGTCGCCGAAGAAGAACAAAGGCTTGGCCAGACCCAGACTGATAGCCACCGCCGTCCCCTGGGAGAGATTGCCAAAGGTGGTGACGAACCGGCGGACCAGCGGGATCTGCACCGCTTCGGGCGTGGCGGCGTCCACCAGGACAATGCCAGCGACCCGCTCAGGATGACGGGTGGCGAACAGGCGCACATGCTGGCCGCCCATGGAGTGGCCCAGCAGAACCACGGGCGTGTTCACCCCGGCGGCGGTCATCAGGCGTTCCAGGTCGGTGACGATGGCCGCGCTGTCGCGGGGGCGCGGGCCTGGATCAGAATAGCCGAGGCCGGCGCGGTCATAGGCGCAGCTGCGCACCCCTTCCGCCGCCAGAGCATCTTGCAGATCGGCAAAATCGGCAGAGAACCCGAAGGCGCCGGCCTCCAGCCACACCAGGGGGCCTTCCGATGGGCCTGCGCAGACCAGTCTCAGGCGGCGGTCGCCCACCTCGACCATCTGGCCTCGGACATCCCGGGGGGCGAACAGGGCCTCGATCACCAGGCCCGCCCCGATCCACAGGATCAGAAAGGCCCCAAGCGACAGAGCGACAACCTTCAGCATGGACTGGCTCCGCAGGACCGCATGGCGTCTCTTAGCCGCCGGGTCTAGGCCGCGGAACCCACCAGTTTCAGCGTCCCCTCCAGGGCGGCGTCCACATTGCGCGCCACCGTCGACAGGAAGGTCTCGGGATGGATCGGCTTGGAGACAAAGTCTGTCATGCCAGCGGCGTAGCAGGCGTCCTGATCTGACTGCATCGCATTGGCGGTCATGGCCACAATCGGAACCTGCGAGGCCGCGCCCCCAAGGGCGCGGATCCGGCGCGTGGCTTCCAGGCCGTCCATCACCGGCATCTGCATGTCCATGAGGACCAAATCGAACAGCCCATCCGTCATGGCCTGGACCGCAAGGGCGCCATTGATGACGCAGACCACCTCACACCCTATGCTCTCCAGCAGGGTGCAGGTCAGCAGGGTGTTTATCTCGTTATCCTCGGCCAGCAGGATGCGGACGCTCTGGGGCTCGACGGGCGCAGCCGCCTCTGGGGCGATGGCCGGGTCGACGTCAAAGGCCTGCTGATCCAGCCCAGACCAGGGACATCGGCTCCCAAGCTGGCTCAGGGTTTCTGTCAGGACGTGCTGGCGCACAGGCTTGGTGAGAAAGCCGTCGAGGGCCGGCCAAGCCTGCAGCTCCTGGCCAGACGGCGCGCCCATGGACGAGGCGATCACAATCCGAGGCTGGTGATGGGCGTCTAGCGCACGAATACGCCTGGCCACCTCATCGCCAGCCATGCCCGGCATCATGTGGTCCAGAAGCACGATGTCGAAGGGCCGCTCGGCGTCGTGGGCGCAGGCCAGCTGGGCCAGCGCGGCTGGACCATCGGCGGACTCGACCACTATCGCGCCTTCCGCTTCAAGCTGCCGTCGGAAGATGTCGCGGTTGAGGGGGATGTCGTCGACCACCAGGATGCGCGCGCCGCGCAGGCCATTGGGATTCCTGGGCGCCGGACGCGCCTCGGCGAGCTCGGCGATCGGCAGCTCAAGCTCCAGCCAGAAAATGCAGCCCCCGCCAGGCCGATCATTGACTCCAATTCGGCCGCCCATCAGCTCGGCGAGTTGACGGCAGATCGAGAGCCCAAGACCCGTCCCGCCGAACCGGCGGGTGATCGACCCGTCCGCCTGATGGAATTTCTGGAACAGGCCGAGCTTGGCCTCGGCGCTGAGGCCAGGCCCGGTGTCGGCCACCTCGATCCGTAGGGCCCTGCGCCCCTTGGCGGCGGGTTGAGACTTGACCTCAATGGCGACGAACCCGCGCTCGGTGAACTTCACGGCGTTGGAGACGAGATTGAGCAGGATCTGGCGCAGCCGTGTGGGGTCGCCGGTAAAGCCGCCCTGGGCCCCGTCATCCAGGTAGCAGGCCACTTCCAGGTGCTTTTCGGCGGCCCGTGGCGCCATCAGCTCGGCCACATCCTCCACCAGGCCCGTCAGGCTGAAGCCGATGGACTCAAGATCGACCTTGCCGGCCTCCAGTTTGGAGACGTCGAGGATGTCATTAATGATCGACAGCAGGCTCTCGGCCGAACTCTGGACCGCCTCGGCGTACTTGCGCTGGTCAGGCGACAGGTCGCTGCGCAGCAGAAGGGCGTTCATGCCAATCACCCCGTTCATGGGGGTGCGGATTTCGTGGCTCATATTGGCCAGGAATTCGCTCTTGGCGCGGTTGGCCGCCTCGGCGGCGTCCCGGGCCTGAGCCATTTCAACCTCGGCGCGCTTGCGGCTGGTGATGTTCTGCAGGGCGCCCACCAGACGCAGGGGTCGGCCGTTCTCGTCGGTGATCAGCTCCGAGGTGGAATAGGCCCACACCTCCTGGCCGTCGTCGCGCGCCACCCGGTACTCGACGCGATAGGGCTCTCCGGTGGCTTGATGATGCTCCCAGGCGGCCCGGGCCATGTCGCGGTCGTCGGGGTGCACGGAGACCCAGACATTGCGATAGAGGTCCTCATAGGTCAGGCGCTGGTTGAAGAAGGTGTCCTCGGCGCCGATGCTGAGCAGCTGGCGGGCCCTGTAGTCCAGCTCGTAGACATGGATTTCAGACAGCTCGGTGGCCAGCCGCATCCGACCCTCCGACCGCTGGGCGCGGTCCAGGGCGTCCACCAGGTCTGAGATATCCTGAGAGAGCAGCATGAGGCCACCGACGGCGCCGTCCGGGGTGCGCCAGGGGCCGACTTCGACGCGAGCCCAGATCTGCCGGCCATCAGCGGTCTGGAACCTGACCCGCTCACCTTTCAGGGTGTCACCGTCCAGGCAGGCGCGGACCCGCTCACCCCAGCGGACGAAGATGTCCGGCAGCAGGTCGCCGAGGGACTCCCCATGGATCTCCCGGCCGGCCAGCCCGAACTCCTCGCGCCAGCGGGGGCTTGAGTGCATCAACCGCAGGTCGCGATCGGTCACCGCCAGGGCCACCGGCGCTGAGGCCATCAGGTTGAACAGAAGCTGTTCGGCCGCATCAGCCTCGGCCCGGGCATAGTCGCTGGCGCGGTCCGAATAGAGCCGCTCGGCCGCGGTGGCGACGCCATCGGCCAGGTCAGACAGGATCTCCGTCAGATCAACTTCGGCCGCAGGCGCAGACGCGCAGGTGACGGTCAGTCGTCCGCGCCGGCCCTGCCCGCCAAAGGCCACAGGGGCGCTGGCCACAAAGGCTGCCGCGCCGAAGCCGAGCTCGGCGTTCCGGTCTTTCGAACAGGACCAGAGCGGGGCGGAGAACAGATCTTCGGAGCCGGCGTCCAGCACCAGCTCCAGAAGGCCATCGGCCCCGCAACGGAACGCATCATCCCCGTCATGTAGGACGATCTCGACCTGGTCGGCGTTGAAATGCGCCCGCGCAGCCTGCGCCATGCGCCGAAGCACGGGGCGCAGGGCCAGGGCGTCAAACTTCGGGGAGGCTGCGCCACCCCACAGTTGTACTGTCCCGAACATTCGAAAACCCACCCAACCCGATTTGGGTAAGGGTCAACCTGCGGGGGTTAACGGGACGTCAAATGCCGCTTTGATGAGCTTGTTCAGCCTAAACGGGGGGCGCCAGGCGCGCCTCAGGGCAGATCTTCGGCCAGGATCGCCATTTCGAACATGTAGGAGCCGGCCTCGTCCTCGTCTTCGAAGACCACGCCGATGAACTCATCAGCGATGTAGACCTCGGCGGAGTCCTTCTGCTTGGGGCGGGGCACCAGGGTGATCCTGGCGTTGGCGAAGGCGCCGCGCAGGTGGCCTTCGACTTTACGCATGGCGCGTTCGTCCACGGGGGGCTCCTTTGGAATCTGAAGAGGCCGCGAACCTAGACGTTCGCGGCCCCCTGTTAAACCTCGACCAGGTCGATTTCCGCTCAGATGACGTAGTCGTACACAGCCTCGGCAAGGGTGTGGTCCATGCTGCGGGCCGGTTCCTCGCAGGTCGGGCAGTTGACCAGGCGGGCGGGCACACCAGCGGCCGTGCAGTGGGCCGGCACGGGCTTGAGCACCACTGATCCGGAGGCCACCTTGGCGTAGTCGCCGATGGTGATGTTGCCGAGCACCTTGGCGCCGGCGCCCAGCAGGACGCCGCGGCCGATCTTGGGGTGGCGGTCGCCGCGCTCGGCGCCGGTGCCCCCAAGGGTCACGCCCTGCAGCAGGGACACGTCATCCCCGATGACCGCGGTCTCGCCGATGACGATGCCGGTGCCGTGGTCGATGAAGACGCCAGAGCCGATCCGGGTGGCCGGATGGATGTCCACCTGGAAGACCTCGGACATGCGGCTCTGAAGATAGAAGGCCATGGTGTCGCGGCCCTGGCTCCACAGCCAGTGGGCGACCCGCTGGGTCTGAAGGGCCAGGAAGCCTTTGAAGAACAGGAAGGGCTGCACATAGCCCTTGCAGGCTGGGTCACGTTCGAAGACGGCCCGCAGATCGGCCTCAGCCACGTCCACAAGCCCAGGCGCGGCGGCATAGGCCTGTTCGGCGATGTCGCGCAGGCTCATGGCCCGCAGCTCCTGGTCGCCGAGCTTTCGCGCCAGCTGGTAGGAGAGCGCGTCGCCCAGGCTGTGATGGCTGAGGATCACCGCGTTCAGCAGCGAGGCGAGCGCCCCCCC
>JAHUZY010000454.1 GCA_019264505.1 Phenylobacterium sp.
TCCCTGACCTGGACGTCGTTGTTCAGGAAGATCAGCAGATCGCCCCGGGCCTCGGCCGCCGCCCGGTTGCAGGTGCGGATGAAGCCCTGGTTCTCGGCGTTAGTGACCACCCGCAGACCCTGGACCAGCGGCAGGACCGCAGCCGTGTCGTCGCTCGATGCGTCGTCGATCACCAGGGTTTCGGCGGCGTCCAGGCCACCGGCCTGGGCCAGGGCCTGCAGGCACTCCAGGGTGAACTTCAGATTGTTGTAGGCCGGGATGATGATGCTGACCCGGGTGAGGGCGGGCGACGGCAGCACGATCTTGCGGGCGGCGGCGGCCAGGTCGCCGGTGATCGAGACCATGGGCGGGGCGGTCGGAACAAACTGCTCAACCCGCTCGGCCTGCACCCGTCGCCAGGTAGCGGCCAGATCCTCATAGGCCTGCAGGTCATAGGCGGCCGGGTCGCGGCTGCGGCTGGCGGAGCGCATCTGATCGAACAGGGCCGCGGCCCCCTGCAGGCCCGAACCCGCCAGGGGCGCAGGCTTGGCCCCGTCGTGGCGGGCCCAGTGTTCCAGGCTGCTATAGGGCGTGGCCGCGGCGTCCGGATTGGCCAGCAGATAGGCCGCCTCGTCGAAGTCCGCCGCCGGCCACAGCCCCTCAAAGGCGCCGCGGGTGAGGTAGTCGCTCAACGGGTCGAGTTCGCCCCGCTCGGCGGCGCCGTCCTGCTGCAGATAGTAGGCGGTGTCGAAGTGCGGGCAGGGATCGCGGTGCTCCCGGGTCCCGAAGCGGACGAAGTGCGCCAGCGGATTGAAGCCCGGCGCCCGCAGGTCGCGGTAGCGCTCGGCGTACCAGGCGCCGTCAAACAGCGGATGGGGGTCCCGGCCAAGATCAGCCCCGCCAGTGACATAGTCCAGCAGGGGCGCGATCCCGGCGGCGGCCACCTCCGGGTGACGTTCCAGGTACCAGTCGTTGGCGAACAGGGGGTGAGGGTCGAGGCCCTGACGCCAGCCCTCCCGCAGATAGTGGGTGAGCGGGTCCTCGCCTGAGGCGGCGACGGCCTCGCACTGGCCGACATAGTGGGCGCACGTCGAACAGGGGGTGGGGATCCAGCCCCTGGGCGGCGCCCACCAGCAGATAGTGCTGCAGGACGCTCAGGCCGCTGGTCTCCAGGGCCTCGCCGTGCCGCAGGCGGTAATCGGCGACGCTCACCAGGGGGTGGGGATCAAGGCCCGCCCCATCGCCGAGCGCCAGATAGTGGGCCAGGGGCGCCCAGCGCGATCCGGCCAGTTCCGGCGCCCGGGCCAGATAGGCGGCCTGGTCGAACAGGGCGCGGGGCTGGGCGGACGGGTCGGGTCCGGCGCGGACATAGGCGTCGAGGGCGAGGGTCGGGGCGGGCTCGCCGCCAAGCCCGTGCAGGGCCTCTTCCCGCCAGACCCCGGCGGTCAGGATCATCAGGGCCCGGCCGGGCCATTTGCCCCGGGCGAGCACGCCCGCCAGCCGCTGGCTCAGCCGGGGCAGGACGAGATTGGCCGGGGCCTTCGCGCGCGCCTCCCGGAAGCGGCGCCAGCGCTGGGCCGCCGCCGCGGTTGTCTGCAGCTGGACATAGCGACGGCGGCTCAGCCGTTCAGCGGCCTGCTCGCTCGGCGAGGGAGAACTGGGGTCTGACACGGCGATCCGTCGGGGCTGGGGTTTCAGCTTTCGCCGAGGAGGTCGTCGAGCCGCTCGCCGAAGGCCTGTTCCAGCCGATCCCGGGCCGCGATGTCGGCGGTCAGGGCCGCGCGTTCCGCCTCCAGGGCGGCGAGCTTGGCCTGTTCGAAGGCCAGGAGCTGTCGCGCCTCCAGCAGTTCGGCCCGGGCGACGGCGAGGTCCGACGTCACGGGGGAGACGAATACGCCGATGGCGTGAGCCATGTCTTCCAGGCTCTGGGCGACGGTGGCGAGCTCTTCAACCGGCCGGGGCTCATCCCGCGCGGCGGCCTCGAACCAGTCGTAGACCTGAGCGGCCAGGGCGCCGACGCGGGGCACGCCGGCCAGGGTCTCCGTCGCCGCATTGTGGCGAAGATCCTTGGTCAGGAAGCCGTCGATCGCCTTGGCCGCCTGGGGCGTCAGGGCGGGCAAGGGCGCGCCGTGGGCCGCCTCGATGCGCGCGACCTGCGCCCGCCAGTCGGTGAGCAGGCCTTCATAGGACACGATGGCCCGGGGCATGTCGCGGCTGTAGCGCTCGGCCGCCAGCATGTAGGCGATCCAGACCAGCAGGGACTTCTCCACCGGAAAGCCGTCCCGCTTGGCCAGCGATCCGGCCACCTCCAGGGGATGGCGCACCGGGATCACCGCCCGGGCGGCCAGACCCAGGTCGTCCAGCACCGTGCGCCAGAGGGGGCCCAGGACGCTGACCCGGGGATCCTTCATCAGCGGATGGCGGGCGCCGGCGAATTCCTCATCGAAGAGGTCGGTGGCCCGCGTGATCCAACGCTTCTCCTCCCGCGGCTCCAGGGCGCGGTAGGGAAAGGCGAAGGGATCATCCCAGGCGCCGCCAGCCGCCCGCAGCCGCTGGTCGTTGAAGATGGCGATCCGCCAGGGTTCGAAATAGCCCTTGGCGTTGTGCTCATCCCCCGGCATCACGTTTTCCGGCAGGGACGCCCCGGCCAGGGCCAGGACCTGGGTGATGGCCGAGGTGCCCGATCGGTGCATGCCCAGGACGAGATAGGCCGCGCGGCTCGAGGTCGAGCTGGCGGCGGGGCGGTCCTCAGGCTGGCTGACGGCTTGGCTCACACAAGCTGCTGTATGACCGCGCGGCCCGCGCGGCAAGACGCGAACGCCGCGGTTGATCCCTCGGGCCAACTGTTGCACACACCCATCGGCATCGACAGGGAGCCCCGCATGGCCGACCTGGCCGCCCAAGACCTCACCTTCGCCCTGGTCGTCACCGCGCTCGATGCGGACTTCTACCTGCGCGCTTATCCGGACGTGGACGCCGCCGGGCTCGACCCGGTCTCCCACTATATCGCGGCCGGCTGGCGGGAAGGGCGGGATCCTGCGCCGTGGTTCTCGAGCGCCGCCTATCTGGAAGACCACCCCGACGTGGCCGCGGCCGGGCGAAATCCCCTGGCCCACTTCCTCCAGTTCGGCGCCCAGGAGGGTCGTCAGGCGCGTCCGTCGACCCTGGCCCGTCTTCGCCGCGAGAACGTGGCCCAATCCGCCTGGAGCTACGAGCCGGTCATCCCCGCCCCACCTGCGCCGGCCGATCCTGGCCAGGCGCCCGTGACGGCCTCCGCGTCGCCGGAGGAGTCGACCTATGACCTGGTCGCCGAGGCCTTCGACCGCCGCTTCTACCTGGCGGAGAACCCCGACGTGGCCGAGAGCGGGGGCGATCCGCTCACCCATTTCCTCGAGTCCGGCTGGCGAGAGGCCCGCGACCCGGCGCCCTGGTTCTCCGTCGCCGACTATCTGGAGCTCAACCCCGACGTCGCCGCCTCGGGCATGCACCCGTT
>JAHUZY010000467.1 GCA_019264505.1 Phenylobacterium sp.
ATGTCCATCAGGATGACGTCCCAGTCCCCGGACTTCGCCGCCTCGACGCCCGCGCGGCCGTCGACAGCTGTCTCGCAGATGAAGCCCAGGGTGGCGAACATGGCCTGGACCAGGGCGCGGTTGCTTTCATTGTCGTCCACATAGAGGGCCCGCAGCCCCGTTTCGCCGCTATTGGAGCGCCCCTGATCGGCCTCCTCCCGGGGGATGTCAGCGGCCGCCGCAGGGTGTTGCATAGGCGGAGCCGTCTGGCCCAGGGGGTCGGCGATCATCTGGTTGACCACCTCCAGCAGCCCAAGGCCGGCGCTGTGGATTCGCAGGGCCTGATCGGTGGCGGCGGCGGGCAAATCGGCGTCCGCCAGCAGCCGTGAGAAGCCGATCACGGCGTTGAGGGGCGTGCGGAGCTCATGGGACATCTCGGTCAGGAACTGTTGCCGGGCCTCGGCCATACTGGCCTTCTGCTCGGCCGCGCTCCTGGCGATCTCAGCCTCGACCCGGAGCGTCACATCCTGTTCGTCCAGCAGGATGCAGGTGTGTCCGGTCACGGGGTCTGGCACCGGCCGGGCGCCCATGTGGTGCCAACGCGGGCCCTCCCGGGTGGTCACCGCGCGCAGCTCCGACACCGCGCCCTCGGCCGCGGCCGCGAGCATGGCCTGGCCGTCTTCAGGCAAAGCGAAGCGGGCGGCGAAATCACCCTCCATGTCGCCATAGGCGCGGAAGGCGGCAGGATTGGAAAAGAGCCTCGTTCCATCGATGTCGAACAGGCTGATCAGGGTGGAGGCGTGCCGCAGGGCCTCGGCGGCCCGCTGCTCCTCGATGGGGACATCCTCAACTGTGGCTTCAAACAGCAGCAGCGCCTGGCCATCATCATCGACGAACATCGAGACGACCGCCTGGGTCGTGACCGGCTGGCCGTGCGGAAAGAACACCCAGCGCTCGCTCACCGCCGCGCCGTGGGCTGTCTGCTCCACAAGCCGCTGAATGCGGGTCTTCATGGCCGGCGATTGCGCCGAGAAATCGCGGTCGGCCAGGGCTGCAAGGCTCCCGGCGCCCCAGAGGGCGAGGGCGGCCGGGTTGGCGTAGGGCTTCTGTCCGGTCTGCGGATCGTACAGCCAGACAGGCCGTCGCAGCTGGTCCCATCCCGCGCCGAACCGATGTGGAGCCATGTCTGCGGTGTCCGCTGAAACGTGAGTCTAACTGTCGTCCCGCCAGCCTAAATTTCTGGTGAAGCTCTCCCGCGTCGCGGGGATGGCCCTTGGGCGAGAGACGATCCGCGAGGCGGCTGGCCGACCCTAGTCCCGGTCCGGGGCGCCGAGGGGGAAGTAGTGGCGGTAGCCCCTGGCCTCGTCGACGGCCCGGGCGAAGGCGGGGCGCTGGAGCAGGCGGGCGCGATAGGCCTTGAGGTGGGCGAAACGCTCGGGAATCGCATAGGTCCAGTCGGCGTAGAATAGAGACGGCGCCGCGGCGCAGTCGGCCAGGGTGAAGGTCTCGCCCACCGCCCAGGTGCGGTCGGCCATCCGCTGATCGAGCCAGGCATAGCTGGCGTCCAGCATCTGTCGGGCCTCATCGACGCCCAGGGCGTCGCGCTTGTCGGCCGGCCGCAGGGCGTCGTAGACGAACTTCCCCTGTGGGGTCATGACGTAGTTGTCGAAGACCCGGTCAAGCATCCGCGCCTCAAGGGCGAGCTCCGGGTCGTCGGGGATCAGCCGGACGGGGCCGGGGTGGCGCACCTGCAGGTATTCGATGATGGACGTGGCCTCCACCACCACCTGGTCGTTCTCGCGCAGGATCGGGAAGCGTTTGATCGGCCAAAGGGCTTCGAATTCGGCGCCGACGCCGGGCTCCTCCAGCATGCGGTAGGTGAAGGGAACGTCGTTCTCGTAGAAGGCGATGAGCGCCTTCTGACAGTAGGACGAGAAGGGATGAGCGAAGAATTCCGGCTTCATGCCAGGGGCTCCGGCGCGCGCCCTTCGATCAGGGCTGTGAGATTGTCGAGGCCCCAGGCCGTGCCATGTTCGCGGCCCTGCGCCGCCTCCAGGCCGCCCACCAGATAGGCGCCCTGTTCGGTGTGGATCAGCACGGTCCCGTCCCCGTCCGGGCGGAGTTCGAGGGTCTGGAGGGAGACCGACAGCTTCTCGCCGTTCACGAACATGTCGTAGACCAGGATGATCCGCTGGGCCTCGACGATGTCGTGATAGATGGCCTGGAAGTCGCTGACCCGTCCGTCGGGCCAGCGGGCGTGGAAGCGCTCCTTGCCGCCCACCCTGAAATCGAAGTCGCGGTCCAGGGTCTCGATGTCGGCGATCGCCCCGAACCAGGCGCTCTTGGCCGCAAGGGTCGAATAGGCGGCGAAGACCCGGGCCGGCGTGGCGTTCAGCCGCCGCTCCAGGGTGAAGGTGTGGTGGGTGATCGTCATGAGTCTCTCGTCTTGGGGGCGGTGTCGGCCAGATAGGCCTCCAGCTGGTCGTACTGCTGCGTCCAGAAGCGCCGGCGCTCGGCGATCCAGTGCTCGACCCTGGCCATGGCCTTGACCTCCAGGGCGCAGGTGCGCACCCGGCCGACCTTCCTTGTCGTCACCAGGCCCGCCGCCTCCAGGATCTTCAGATGCTGGACCACCGCCGACAGCGTCATGGGCAGGGGGCTGGCCAGCTCGCTGACCGAAGCCGGGCCCAGGCTGAGACGCTCGACCATGGCCCGACGGCCAGGATCGGCAAGCGCCTGGAAGGCGAGGTCGAGGGGGGCGTCCTGATACTGTAGCATTGACTTAAGTGTCGTGCTGAGTGCGCCGGGAGTCAATGGCGCGGCCGAACAGCTTGCCCACGCGTCGCAGCGAGACTATCTTACTTTCATCTTACCGAGGCTTGTTTGATGGCGAAGCCGCTCACCACCGTGCTGTCCACCAAGGGGCAGGTCATTTTGCCCAAGGCCCTGCGCGACCGCCGCAACTGGACGCCAGGGGTCTGCCTGCAGGTCGAGGAGACCGAGGATGGGCTGCTGCTCAAGCGCGCACCGCTGTTCGAGCCCACCAAGCTGGATGACGTCTTCGCCGTCTTGAAGCGGGCGGACAGGGCGGTCTCGCTGGAGGAGATGGATCAGGCCGTGCTCGCGGAGGCCGCCCGCCGTGCTGGCGATTGACACCAATGTCGTCGTCCGCCTGCTCGTTGGCGACCATCCTGACCAGTCGGCCAGGGCGCGGGAGCTGATCGACCGCCACAAGGTCCTTGCGCCGACGACGGTGGTTCTCGAGAGCGAGTGGGTGCTGCGCGGCGCCTATGGTCTGGCCAAGGCTGATGTCCTGGCCGCCCTGCGGGCCTTCGCCGGTTTGCCGAACGTCACCCTCCAGGAGCCCGGACGGGTGGCTGCGGCGCTGAAATGGGCGGACGGCGGGATGGACTTCGCCGACGCCCTGCATCTGGCCGTCGCCGCCGACTGCGAAGCCTTCGTCACCTTCGATCAGAAGATGGCCAAGGCCAGCGAGGGGCTGAACACGCCGGCGGTGCGCGAGCCTTGAATGGCGCTGAAACGAAAAAGGGCCGGGCGCCCTGCGGCGTCCGGCCCGTCTCGTGGTGTTGCTCAGCCTGCCCCTAGTTCTTGGCCAGCCAGGCGACGATTTCCTCGGCCGCCTGTTCGGGCGAGAGGGTGGTGGTGTCGACCGTGATCTCAGCGTGTTCCGGCTCCTCGTAAGGGGAGTCGATGCCAGTGAAGTTCTTCAGTTCGCCGGCCCGGGCCTTGGCGTAGAGGCCCTTGACGTCGCGCTGCTCGGCCACCGCCAGCGGGGTGGCGACATAGACCTCGACGAACTCGCCGTCCTCCATCAACTCGCGGGCCATCCGGCGCTCGGCCCGGAAGGGCGAGATGAAGGAGACCAGGACGATCAGGCCCGCATCGACCATCAGCTTGGAGACCTCGGCGACCCGGCGGATGTTCTCCACCCGATCTTCCTCGGTGAAGCCCAGGTCCTTGTTCAGGCCGTGGCGGACATTGTCGCCGTCCAGCAGATAGGTGTGGCGGCCATCGGCCTGCATGCGCTTTTCGACCAGGTTGGCGATGGTCGACTTGCCGGCGCCCGAGAGGCCGGTGAGCCAGACGACGCGGCCCTTCTGGCCCTTCTGCGCTGCCCGGGAGGCCTTGGAGACGTCCAGGGCCTGCCAGTGGATGTTCTGGCTGCGGCGGAGCGCGAAGTGCAGCATGCCGGCGCCCACGGTCCGGTTGGAGATCCGGTCCACCAGGATGAAGCCACCCAGGGTGTGGTTGTCCTTGTAGGCGTCAAAGGCGATGGGGGCGTCCAGGGACAGGTTGCAGACGCCGATCTCGTTCAGCTCCAGCCGCTTGGCGGCCAGGTGTTCGAGGGTGTTCACATTCACCTTGTACTTGGGCTCGGTGATGCTGGCGCCGACGATGCGCGTGCCGATCTTCATCAGATAGGGACGGCCGGGCAGCATGCTCTCATCGTCCATCCAGACGATGGTGGCCTCGAACTGGTCGGCCACCTCCGGCGGCTGGCCGGCGATGGACAACACGTCGCCGCGGCTGATGTCGATCTCGTCGGTGAGCGTAATGGTCACCGACTGGCCAGCCACGGCCCGGGGCAGGTCGCCGGTCATGGTGACGATGCGCGCCACGGTGCTTTCGCGGCCCGACGGCAGCACCTTGACCCGGTCGCCAGGCGTGATGGTCCCGGTGGCGATCAGGCCGGAGAAGCCGCGGAAGTCCAGGTCGGGGCGGTTCACCCACTGGATCGGCATGCGGAAGGGCTTTTCCCGCAGGTCGTCCTCGACATCGAGGGATTCCAGGTGCGGCAGTAGGGGTGGGCCCTTGTACCAGGGCGCCTTGTCACTGGGCTCGGTGATGTTGTCGCCCTTCAGCGCCGACATGGGGATGGCGGTGAAGGCCTTGATCCCGATCTGGGCGGCGAAGTCGTGATACTCGGCCAGGATGGCGTCGAACACCTCCTGGCTCCAGCCCACTAGGTCCATCTTGTTGATGGCCAGGACCACGTGGCGGATGCCCAGCAGCGAAACGAGGTAGGAGTGCCGCCGCGTCTGGGTCAGCACGCCCTTGCGCGCATCGATCAGGATGATGGCCGCGTCCGCCGTGGAGGCGCCGGTGACCATGTTGCGGGTGTACTGCTCGTGGCCAGGCGTGTCGGCGACGATGAACTTGCGCGTGTCGGTGGAGAAGAAGCGGTAGGCGACATCGATGGTGATGCCCTGTTCCCGCTCGGCCGCCAGACCGTCCACCAGCAGGGCGAAGTCGATTTCGCCGCCCTGGGTGCCGACCTTCTTGGAGTCGGCCTCAAGCGCGGCCATCTGGTCTTCGAAGATCATCTTGGAGTCGTAGAGCAGCCGCCCGATAAGGGTCGACTTGCCGTCGTCCACCGACCCGCAGGTCAGGAAGCGCAGCAGGCTCTTGTGTTCGTGGGCCTTGAGATAGGCTTCGATATCTTCGGCGATGAGAGCTGACTGGTGGGACATCAGAAGTAGCCCTCTTGCTTCTTCTTCTCCATCGAGGCGGCCTGGTCGTGATCGATCACGCGGCCCTGGCGCTCGGACGTGGTGGTGAGAAGCATTTCTTGGATGATTTCGGGCAGGGTGGCCGCGGTGCTCTCCACGGCGCCCGTGAGCGGATAGCAGCCGAGCGTGCGGAAGCGGACCGACTTCATCATCGGGATCTCGCCTGCACGGAGCGGCATACGGTCGTCATCGACCATGATCAGGGCGCCGTCGCGTTCCACCACCGGCCGGACGGCCGAGTAGTAGAGGGGCACGATCGGGATGTTCTCCAGGTGGATGTACTGCCAGATGTCCAGCTCGGTCCAGTTGGAGATCGGGAAGACCCGCATGCTTTCCCCCTGCGCCTTGCGGGCGTTGTAGAGGTTCCACAGCTCGGGGCGCTGGTTCTTGGGGTCCCAGCGGTGTTGGGCCGAGCGGAAGGAGAAGACCCGCTCCTTGGCGCGGGATTTTTCCTCATCCCGCCGGGCGCCGCCGAAGGCCGCGTCGAAGCCGTACTTGTCCAGGGCCTGCTTAAGGCCCTCTGTCTTCCACATGTCGGTGTGCAGGGCCGAGCCGTGGTCAAAGGGGTTGATGCCCTTAGCCAGGGCCTCAGGATTGCGGTGCACCAGCAGCTCGAAGCCGAGGGTTTCGGCCATCCGGGCGCGCATCTCGTACATGGCCCGGAACTTCCAGGTGGTGTCCACGTGCAGAAGCGGGAACGGGGGCTTGGACGGGTAGAAGGCCTTCGCCGCCAGGTGAAGCATCACCGCGGAGTCCTTGCCGACCGAATAGAGCATGACCGGGCGTTCGGCCTCGGCCACCACCTCGCGCATGATGTGAATGCTCTCGGCCTCGAGGCGCTGGAGGTGCGTCAGTCGATCGGTGGGCAATGTGGTCTTGCTTTGGGCCAAGGCGGAACGCGCATTCATGACATTCGAACCCTGCGTAGGATTTCTGGGGCCAACACGAACGAGTCGCGCCGGTATTCGACCAGCCGGCGCAACGGTTATGCCCCGCCTCTCCATGTGGAATTAGGTGAGCAAGGTAGGTGAAGCAAGCGTGGTTGATTGAGCTGCGTCCCATTTGATGTGAGGCGGTGTGCAGTTTTTCTAACACACCACAGGGTGGTGCTATCGCTCGCCGTCCATCCCTCTACCCCATGGCGAAGCCTGCAGTCTCAGGCTTTGTTACAGACCCTGCTCTGTGGTCGAGGGCCTTGCTGATCCCCGCAAGCAGGGGTTCGGGCGTGATGGGCTTGGTGAGATGCAGGTCCGCGCCTGCCCGTAGGGCGCCCTGGCGATGGGGGCCGCGCACGCCCCGGCGCCCGTACCTCCAGGCGACGGATATCGGTGATGGCGCTCAGCCCGCCCATGACCGGCATCTGCATGTGCACTAGGATCAGTTCGAAGACGCCCGGTCGCCAAGCGTCCACACCCAGGGCGGATCTGGTCAGGCGCAACCTGGATGTCCGAAAACCGCGAGACAGGGCGCCCGCCAGGGGCGATCCTGGCGCTCATGGATCTGGATGACGACGCCTGTTACCGCGCCCTGTCGATGCGCGACGCCCGCCTGGACGGGAAGATCTTTGTCGGCGTGCGCACGACGGGAATCTACTGCCGGCCCATCTGTCCGGCGCGGACCCCGCTTCGTCGCAACGTCACCTTCTACGCCTCGGCCGCCGCAGCGCAGGAGGCGGGTTTCCGCCCGTGTCTGAGATGCCGGCCGGAAACCTCCCCGGATCTGGGCGCCTGGCGGGGCAGCTCCAACACTGTGGCCCGCGCCCTGGCGATGATCGAGGACGGCGCCCTGGACGGGGGCGATGTGGAGGGCCTCGCCGACCGTCTCGGCATGGGCGGCCGCCAGCTGCGCCGTCTGTTCAAGCAGCATCTGGGCGCCTCGCCGGTGGCCGTCGCCCAGACCCGGCGGGTGCTGCTGGCCAAACAGCTGATCTGCGACACCACCCTGCCCATGGCCGAGGTGGCGCTGGCGGCGGGTTTCGGCAGCGTGCGGCGGTTCAACGAGACCTTCCAGCAGCTTTACGCCCGGCCGCCCGCGGCGCTGCGGCGACGCCAGAGGCCCGAGGTCAGCGCCCAGGACGGCGGCGGGGTCGTCCTGCGGCTGGCCTATCGCGCCCCCTACGACTGGCAGGGCATCCTGGACTTTCTGGCCCTGCGCGCCGTGCCGGGCGTGGAGACGGTGCGCGACGGGCGTTACAGCCGCGCCCTGCGGATCGACGGGACAATAGGCCTCGTCACCGTGACGCCCGGGCCTGGAGAGACCCTGGAGGTGCGCGCCCAATTTCCGCGGCTGCAGGCCTTGCCTCAGGTGATCGCCCGGGTGCGCCGGGTCTTCGACCTGGGGGCCGATCCGGCGCAGGTGAATGCGCATCTGTCGCTAGATCCCCATCTGGCGCCCCTGGTGGCCCAGCGACCTGGGCTGCGGGCGCCCGGCGCCTGGGACGGGTTTGAACTGGCGGTGCGCGCCGTGCTGGGCCAGCAGATCACCGTCGCCGGCGCCCGGGCCCTGGCTGGCCGGCTGGCGGCGCAATATGGCGAGGTCCTGCCGGCGGACCTGGCGGGGGAGGGGCTGAGCCGCCTGTTTCCGACGCCGCAAGCCCTGGCCGGGATCGATCCTGAAACCCTGCCCATGCCCCGCGCCCGGGGCCGCGCCCTGGTGGGGCTGGCGACGGCCGCGGCGGCCGATCCCGATCTCTTTGCGCCCCGCGGGTCGCTGGAGGCGGCGGTGGCCAGGCTGAAAGCCCTGCCCGGGATCGGCGAATGGACGGCCCAGTACATCGCCCTGCGCCAGATGCGCGAGCCCGACGCCTTTCCCCACGGGGACATCGGCCTGATGCGCGCCATGACGGGCCCTGACGGCATACGCCCAAGCGCCGCCGAACTGCTGGCCCGCGCCGAGGCCTGGCGACCCTGGCGAGCCTATGGCGCCCTGCACCTGTGGGCCTCGGAGGGCCTCGCCCCCAAGCCCGAGCGCCCGAACCTGATGGAGGTCTCCCATGACCAAGACGCCGCCTGAGGCCCTCTTCATCTCGCCCCTCGACACGCCGCTGGGCGTAGCCCAGATCGTGTTCGACGGCGCGGGCGTCCTGCGCGCCTTCGACTGGGACAGTCATCGGGAGCGGATGGACCGACTCCTGCGCCGCCACTATGGCGCGGTGGCGCTCCGGGACGCCCCAGCGCCCCAAGGCCTTTTGGCCCCGTTTCAGGCCTATTTCGGGGGCGAAGCAGGCGCCCTGGCCGCCATCCCCTGGGCCACAGCCGGCACAGCCTTTCAGAACCGGGTCTGGCAGGCCCTGTGCGACATCCCGGCCGGCGACACCTGGTCCTACGGACGGCTGGCTCTACATATCGGCGCGCCGTCTGCGGTCCGGGCCGTGGGTCTGGCCAACGGCGCCAACCCCGTGGGGCTGGTGGTGCCCTGCCATCGAGTGATCGGCGCCAATGGGTCGCTGACCGGCTATGGCGGCGGGCTGGAGCGCAAGCGCTGGCTGCTCGCCCATGAGGGGGCCGAACTGCGCCTGCGCCCCTGAGCTGGCGTCGGGCGACTTGGCCGACGGACGCCCAAGGTCTAGGTTGCCGGTCGAGGGACGACTGGGGAGTAGAGTATTATGAAACGCGTGATCCTGACCGCTGTGCTGGCGGTGACGACGGCCGCCACCGGCTCGGCCGTGGCCCAGAACTACGGCGGCGGCGGACGACAACCCTCGGCCATCCTGTTCGACCAGCCCAACTTCCAGGGCCGTCAGACCACCATCTACGGCATGGCCACCAACCTGCCCCGGGACTGGAACGACAAGACCATGAGCGCCCGGTTCCAGGGCCGCTGGCGCATCTGCGAGAACTCCGACTTCGGGGGCCGCTGCCAGGATGTGTCCGGCGACGTCCCGAACATGAACACCTTGGGCATGGGCGAGCGGATCACCTCGCTGCAGGCCTATTCCGGCGCCGGCGGCGGTGGCGGCGGTGGCTTCCGGCCCCCTCCCGGCGGCAACTGGCGTCCGGGCGGTGGTAACTGGAGCGGTCCGAATCAGTACCGGCCTACCGAGGGGGTGCGCTCGGTCTTCTTCCCCTATCCCACCTATGACGGCTACGACATCGCCGCGGGCTCCAGTTCGGCCAACGCCTTCTGCCGCTCCCAGGGTCTGGGCTCCTCGGCCTATTACGACTCCAGCCAACGCGCCCAACAGGCCGTCGACGGGGAAGGGCGCTACACCGGCCCGACCAGCGTCCTGCGCGACGTGGTCTGCCGACGCTACTGAGGCTTGCTTCGCCCAAGCCGGCGTCACATGAACGAAGTTTCATGTGACGCCGTATTGCTCCGCTTCCTCCGCTGATCGATAAGTCGGCCACAGACTCGTATCGGTGACGGGAGAGATCCGATGCAAACCTTCACAGAGATCGTCGCGGCCGTGGTGATCCACGCTTCGGCCGTGGCCTATGGGCATCTGGGCGTCCTGGTGGAGCCTCAGCCGCCTGAGCGCGCCGCGCCGGCGGAGCGCAAGGTGGCCCGGTCGGTGACCCCGCAGCCGCCGCAGAAGTCCTGTGATGCGCCCAAGCCCGTGGCCCCCTGTCCCGACGTGCCCCTGAGCCTCGGCCGGGCCTGATCCGGCGCGGTCCCGGCTGAAAATTCTCCGCCTGCGCGCAAATCCGCCGCATGGCGCTTTGCGCCGGACGCGTTCAACGTTAATCCTTGCCGTTCAGGGCGTGCGCCAGACGACGAAGCGTCGGTTCGCGGGGCGTGTTGGCCGCAAGTAATGGGCCGCAGATGAAGATCAAGAACCGGCGTCAGCCGCTGGATTTCCAGAATCTCACCGAGGCTGAGGCCGCGTCGGCCCGCGAGGCTGAGGCGCCCGAGGCGGGGCCAGATCTCGATCTGGACCTCACCGACGCGCCGGTCGTCGGGACTCCGCGGGCCGATCTGCGAGACGAGCCCCGCATCTCGGATCAGCCGGAATCCCAGGCCGACGAGGCCCCCTTCACCCTGGCCGATCCAGTCTCAGCCGGCGACCTGACCCGGCCCCGGACGCCGCCGGCGACCGGCGGGCGTTCAGCCCTGACGGCCCAGGCCTCCGCGCCGGCCGACCGTGAGGCCGAGCCGCCGGCCTGGCCGATCTACGCCGGGGCCCTGGCCATCTCCGTCCTCTGCGCCTTTGCGCCCATGGCCTATGCCTGGGGCTATCGGGGCGATGTGGTGCCCTTCCAGAACGACGCCTTTGCGCTGGGGGTCTTCGCCCTGCTGGCCCTGGCGCCGGCCCTGCTGGTGTGGGTCGCCGCCTACGCCCTGAGGCAGGGCCAGAAGCTGGCGCTCGAGAGCCGCCGCGCCCAGCGTCTGGCTGATGAAATGGTCTCGCCCGCCCTCGTGGCCGCCGGTCGCGCCGGCGACGTGGTGGCCCATGTGCGCGAAGAGATCATCCGCGCCGGCGAAGCGGCCCATGACGCCCGCGAGACGCTGGCGGCCCTGCGCTCGGCCCTCGCGGCGGAGACCGAGCAGCTGGTCAATGCGGCGGCGGCCTCGGCCCGCACCGCGGAATCCCTGACCCGCAGCCTGTCTCAGGAACGGGTGGAGATGACCGCCCTGGCCAGCGTGCTGGACGCCCAGTCCACCGCCGTGGTCGACGCCATCACCAGCCAGGCCAAGATGGTGGCTGAGGCCTCTGACCTGGCTGAGACCCAGCTGCGGGCGGCCGAGGCCTCCCTGGCCGCCCGGGCCGCCGACCTGGCCGCCGCCGCCGGCGAGACCAGCGACATCGCCCGCACGGTGGGCGAGGACCTGACCCGCCATATCGCCCGGCTGGAAAGCGCCGGGGCTGGCGTCGACGATCAGGTGGGCGCGGCCGAGACGGGCCTGTCCGAACAGCGCGCCGCCCTGGTGGCCGTGGCCCACGGCATCCGCGCCGACCAGGAATCCTTCGCCGCCGAGGCCGAGACCCAAACCGCCAAGCTGGCGGAATATCTGTCGGAGGCCAGGCTTTCGGCGGTCGAAGTGGGCGACCGCGCCATCAAGGGCGCGCAGATGCTCCGCGAACTGGTGGCCCAGGCGACCGAGCAGTTCGCCGACATGGCCGACGCCGCCCAGGGCGAGCGCGACGCCTTCGCCGAGAGCCTGCGGCAGTCCTGGGGCCTGCTGGCTGACACCGCCGCCGGCGAGCGCGGCCAACTGCAGGCGGAGACCCAGGCGGCCATCGACGCCCTGTCCCAGGCCGCCGAGCAGACC
>JAHUZY010000471.1 GCA_019264505.1 Phenylobacterium sp.
GAGAGCCAGAAGCCGTGATCACCCAGGCGCGCTTGAACGCGTGGTCCGTCGATTTCCCCTACGCCTATGGGATCGATGAGACCTCCGCCAATTTGTTCTACACAACGACCGCCGACCTAAGGGTCAGCGCCCTCCCCGAAGGGCCCGTGGTGATCGTCGCCGACATCGATCTGCAGGCCTTCCCGCCCAATCTGCTCTTCATCGATGACGACTTCGCCGGACGGACGCGGCCTATGGCCGCCGCGCCTTCCCTCGCCTGGCTGGGTTGCGCCATGGCGAAGGGGATGATTGGCGACGGACGCGCTTGCGCCTGGATCTCGACAGCGGTCGGCGGCGATGACCGGGAGACCCTGCCGATGATCGCCCAGCGCCTCGAAGCCACCTTGGGCGAGCACGACTTTCTAACCGACCACGGCCCCGCCCTTCCTGCCACCTTCGCGGGGGCGAGCCTCGCGGTAATCGCCGCGCACGGCGGCGTCCACCCGGATGGTAAATTCTTTCAGGTCGTGTCGGATGAAGGCGTTCTTCGAGTCGGTGCCCTTGATCTGGCAAACGCCCTGCGCAATGTCGGCATCGTCATCCTGTTTGTCTGCAGCGCGGGTCGCGCTGACAGACATCCGGGCGCCAACACCACCGTCGGCCTGGCCAAGCAAATTCTCGATCGGGGATGTGCGGCAGTTGTCTCCTCCCCATGGCCGCTTGACGCCCGCGTGCCGTCGCACTGGCTGCCGCCCTTCCTGGAGCGTTGGACGGCTGGAGACAGCCTGATCGACGCCGCATTCAAAGCGAACGCGATCGTTGATCGAGCCTTTGCCCAGGATCCGGCTCGCGGTCTCGCTATGGCCGTCTACGGCAACCCCCTGCTTCGCCAACAGATCGCAGTTCGACCTTCAGTGGGTGAGGCCTGATTACCGAAGCCGTGGATGCAATCATCCAATTTGCATTCGAACATCTGAAAGCCCGCCGGACGACGAAGACGTCGCCAGCTGGCGCATCTGCGAACGTGTCGGCATGAGCTACGAGGGCTTGCTCAAGCATGAGCGTGCAGAACCGGATGGGACGCTCCGCAACCCTCTCGAAAAGCCACTGCATAGCCCTACAATACCAAGCCTCGCTTATAGGAGATTGTTGAATGAACCTCGCCCATGCCGTTGCCGCTGCCCTCGCACAGAACCCTTGGGCGAAAGAGATGACTCTCGACACGTCGGACAAAAGTCCGAGTGAGACCCTCGACCTTGCCAAAGAGATCATCGAGGCGTGCGACGCCCAGGACATCCAACTGAAGGGAGTGAGGGTGGATCCGTTTATCGCCCGCGCGTTTCCCGCCCAGCCCGATATTCCGAATGCGGTTGTCCACCAGGGCGCCGTGGTAGTTCTGGATCCGCGTCTGATTGATCGGATTGAGGTCGTCCGACGCTAACGGCAGCGCGACGGAGACGCGCCACACGCAGTTCTTCGGCCCTCAGTAGCAAGCGGACCTCCGAAGCCCGGGCTCTAACTCTGCACCGGGCCCATGGCCCGCGCGCCAGGAGGTTCCGGCGGGCTGCTCCGGGCTACCTACGGCTTCGGCGGCTCTTGCAGCCAGAACTCCAAGAGAGCCTCAAACGCGGCCTTATCTCCAAAGCCGCAAGCCGCGCGATTTGCCGTCGCAGAGGCCGACGGGGGAGCTAAGCTGTGCTTAAAAATCCCAGGGTGAGCTGGGTTTGCGGGGGCCGTCATCGTGTAGACGGCCGCGCCTAGCCCCCCAGATTCGCGTTTCAACCTAGACTGGAGCGATGTTGAGCAGTTCGATCTTCAATCGCAAGGGTTCTCACGCCGGTCGCGGTTTCCGCTATCAGGACGCGGTTGGCGTCTGGCTGGCCCTGGCGGCCTGGGACCATCAGATCCCCTACGGCGAGGTCGTCCCGGAGGGGCTGGATGATTTCGAGCTGAAGGGCGACGGCCTTGCCTTCGTCCAGGCCAAATCGCGGCGCGATGGCCTCGGGCCGTTCTCATCCGCATCCGCCATCGGTTTTATCGAAGCCCTCTGGCAGCGTCACGAGGCCGCGCCTGTAAAGCCGGACGAACTGATCTTGGTACTGGAACGCGACGTCGCCAGCTGGGCCTCGGCGGGCAACGCCTTGCTCGGTCGCGCCTTGACCGCAGCCGACCTCGCCGGCTCCAGGCTGACCGGTCACCCCAAGTGCGCGGCGCTGATGGCCAAGACGCGCCTGGTTGTGCAGGACGCGCCGCTGGAGCAATCGGTCAGCAGGCTGTCCAATTCGCTTGGCTGTCCTCCCCTGACTGCCGAGGTCTATTACGGTGAATTGTTGCGGCGCATCGGCAGGCTGTCGGACGACAATGGCTTGGTGACCACTGGCTTCGCGGGCCTGGCGCTCTCCGACACCCTGGACGCCTTGGTGGCCAGCGACGGCATCCAGCGCTTCGATCTTGGCCTTGCCGGGCGACCGGCTGTCGAGATTGAGGCCTTGAAAAGCGCCCTGGCGACCCTCGAAGAGGGTCTTGCTCGCGTCAGGCCGCTCGTCGAAGCCCAAGCGCCAGAGGGCTTTGCCGGCTTTTCCCAATTCGTTGACGACGTCCGGGAAAAGCGCGTTGCGCTGTCGGTAGACATTGCGGCCCTTCAAAAGGGTGTCATGTCGAAAACGATCACCGATCTTGGGGTCCTCAATACGACCGCGCTGGCTTGCGACCTGCTCGCCGCGATCGGGACCGGGCCATCGCCTAACGCTGACGAGACCATAGGCGACCTCTGAGTCCAGCTCACGCTACGACCTGGCGTATATCGGCGAGACCGAATTGGCGCGTCCCGCTTCGAGATCATTGACCAAGGCATTCCAGCGATCTTTACAGCCCCGCCCGACTGAGGACTTTCCGAAGCTCGGAGAAGAGCCCGATGCAGCAGCATTGGATTTAGGTTCCAGAGCGTGCCCGGGAGCGGAAATCCCCAACCGCCGCTATGAGCCCCAAGCGGCCGCCCCATGCCGCGCCATGCCCCGGGGGGCTGAACCGGTGCGGAGCCTGGGACGCTTGAGCGTGGGCGCTGGGTCTTGGAATGAAAGAAGAGAGGAAGGGGAGGGGAGAGCGACGTTAGCTCTCAAGAAAGGTCCATCCCCATGGGCGCATCTCCTCCCTGCTTCTGGCCTGCCTATGAGGCCGGCTGGCGCCTTGACGCCGATCTCGTTCACCTGATCGACGAGGAACTGACCCGGCCGCTGCCGAACGGCATTTCGAAGCTCCAGCGACACAATACGCTGCAGCGCCGTCTGGCCGAGCTCGGCAGCCATCTCGGCGATG
>JAHUZY010000026.1 GCA_019264505.1 Phenylobacterium sp.
GGCCCTGCGCCAGGCCCTGGTCAATCTGGAGGCCGTCGCCTGCCCCGCTGGCGAGATGGACGTGGTCCTGGGTCCCGGCTGGAACGGCGTCCTGCTGCACGAAGCCGTCGGCCACGGGCTGGAGGGCGATTTCAACCGCAAGGGCACCTCGGCCTTTTCCGGCAAGATCGGCCAGCGGGTCGCCGCCCCTGGCGTCACCGTGTTCGACGACGGCGCCCTGGCCGGACGCCGCGGCTCCCTGACCGTCGACGACGAGGGAACGCCCACCGAGCGCACCGTGCTGATCGAGGACGGGATTCTGGTGGGCTACATGCATGACCGGATGAGCGCCCGGCTCATGGGCCTGGCGGTCACCGGCAATGGCCGCCGACAGTCGTACGCCCACATGCCGATGCCGCGGATGACCAACACCGCCATGGAAGGCGGCTCCACGCCGCAGGCCGAGATGATCGCGTCGACCAAGCGCGGCCTCTATTGCGCCAATTTCGGCGGCGGCCAGGTGGACATCACCAATGGCAAGTTCGTCTTCCAGTGCACCGAGGCCTATCTGATCGAGGACGGCAGGGTGACCCGGCCGGTCAAGGGCGCGACCCTGATCGGCGATGGCCCCTCGGCCCTGACCCGGGTGACCATGATCGGCGACGACTTCGCCTTCGATCCCGGCGTGGGGGTCTGCGGCAAGTCCGGCCAGAGCCTGCCGGTGGGCGTCGGCCAGCCGTCCCTGAAGATCACGGGACTGACCGTCGGGGGCACCAGCCTCTAGGGGCAGGGCGACCCGAACCGGCGATCTGCGAACCTGTCTCAGATTTAACTAGGGGGTAGGCCCGACCCTGGATCATCTGCGCTCCAGGAGACGCCCAGATGTATCAAAGACACCGCCTGGCTGCCCTGGCCGCAGCCTGCCCGCTCATGATTCCCGCCGCCGCCCTGGCGCAGGCGCCCGCCGATCCGGCCGCCCCCGCCAGCGCCCAGGGGGTGACCAGCTACGCCCCAGACTTTTTCGCCGAGGCCCGTCCGACCACGGCCCTGGACATGGTCCAGCGGCTGCCCGGCTTTGTGCTGGATGTCGGAGACAATGTTCGCGGCTTCGAGGGGGCGGCGGGCAATGTGCTGATCGATGGACGCCGCCCGGCCTCGAAGTCCGACAGCCTGGAGGAAATCCTGCGGCGCATGCCCGCCTCTCAGGTCTTGCGGATCGACCTGATTCGCGGCGGGGCGCCGGGCATCGACATGCAGGGCAAGTCGGTGATGGCCAATATCGTCCGCGCCGAAACCAACACCGTGCAAGGCCTGATCGCCCTGGCCGACCGGCAGGTCTATGACGGCCGCAATCTCCTGGGATTCCGGGCCGAAGGCTCAGGTCGGGTCGGCGACCTCGCCTGGGAGGCCGGCCTGGTGGGCGGCCAGGGCGTCGACGACGGCGCCGGCCAGGGCCCCCGGGTCCGGGTGGACGCCCAGGGCGTTCCGCTCATCCTCAGCGATGTGGACAGCGAGGGGCTGGGGACCAATGCGGCCCTCACCGGCGCCCTCGAAAAGCCCCTGCTGGGGGGCCAGTTCCGGGTCAATGGCCGACTGTTCGTTGACAACTTCGAGTATGACGAACGCAATCTCGGCCGGGCGGGAGGCCCACTGGAGATCTCCCACGACGACGTCGAACTGGCTGAGACCGAGCTGGGCGCATCCTTCACCCGCCCGCTGGGGCCCCGCACCAGCCTGGAGCTGATCGGCCTGCGCCAGACCGCCGATGAGACCTTCGAGGCCACCTTCAAGGACCCCGTCGAACAGGTGCGGTTCGCCCTTGAGAGCGACACGGTGGAGACCATCGGGCGCGGCGTGCTGCGCTGGCGCCAGACGCAGGCCCTGTCCTGGGAGCTGGGTGCTGAGACCGCGCTCAACACCCTTGAGAGCCGCACGCGGTTTGACCGCAACGGGACGCCCGTCGCCCTGCCCGCCGCCAATGTGGAGGTGGAGGAGCGCCGCGCCGAGATCTTCCTGAAGTCCGCCTGGCGGGCGACCCCCCGGCTGACCCTGGACAGCGCCCTGCGCTATGAGGCCTCCGACATCACCGCCGAGGGCGACGTGGTGCTGGAGAAGTCCCTGGCCTTCGCCAAGCCCCGGTTCAGCATCAGCTGGGCCCATGACCCCAGGACTCAGCTGCGCTTCAGTATCGAGCGTAGTGTCGGCCAGCTGGACTTCGACGACTTCGTTGCGTCTTCGTCCCTGAACACCGGCGTGCTGACCGCCGGCAATCCCGACCTGGACCCGGCCCAGGAGTGGCTGGTGGAGGCGGCGCTGGAGCGTCGGTTCTGGACCAGCGGGGCGGCGGTGGTCACCCTGCGCCGCGCCGAGATCACCGATGTGGTCGACCGGGCGCCGGTGCGTCTGGTGGGCGGCGGGATCTATGACGCCCCGGCCAATATCGGCGAAGGGGTGCGCGAGGAGCTCGCCCTGACCCTGACCCTGCCCCTGGAGCGCCTGGGGGTGAAGGGCGCCCAGCTGCGGGGTGAGGCCACCTGGCGTCGCTCGGCGGTGGATGATCCCACCACCGGCGAGATCCGGGAGATTTCCGGCCTGCGCCCCCTGGAATGGGAAGCCCACTACAGTCAGGACCTGCCGGCCTGGAAATCGGTCTGGGGGATCGATGTGTTCGGCGCCTGGCGGGAGACCTATTACCGCTACGACGAGATCTCCACGACCAAGCTCAAGACCTTCGTCGTGCCCTTCGTCGAATGGAAGCCGCGTCCGGAATGGGCGATCCGATTCGAGATTCCCAACATCACCGAGCGGGGGGTGCGCCGCACCCGCACGGTCTATGCCGGCCCCCGCGACACGTCTCCGATCGCCTATGTGGAGGACCGGGA
>JAHUZY010000096.1 GCA_019264505.1 Phenylobacterium sp.
ATCCTGATGGACGAGCCCTGCTCGGCCCTCGACCCCATCGCCACGGCCAAGATCGAAGAGCTGATCGACGACCTGCGCAGCCAGTACTGCATCGTCATCGTCGCCCACTCCATGGCCCAGGCCGCGCGGGTGTCCCAGCGCACCGCCTTCTTCCACATGGGCGCGGTGGTCGAGGCCGGCGCCACCGACGAGATCTTCACCAACCCTCGTGACACCCGCACGCAGGATTACATCACCGGACGCTTCGGCTGACCGGGAGGACGCCGCCATGAACGAACACATCGTCAAGGCCTACGAAGACGAGCTCAACATGCTCACCGCCGAGTGCGCGCGGATGGGCGGGCTGACCGAGGCCGCCGTCGCTGACGCCCTGGAGGCGGTGGTCCGCCGCGACCAGCAGATGGCCGATTCCGTGGTCGCCCGCGACGAGCGCCTCGACGCCCTGCAGGCTGATATCGAGCGCAAGGCGATCCGCATGATCGCGCTCCGCCAGCCGCTGGCCAACGACCTGCGCCGCACGGTGGCGGCCATGAAGATCGCCAACAATCTCGAGCGCGTGGGCGACCTGGGCAAGAACATCGCCAAGCGCACCATCGTCATCATCGACTCCGATCCCATGGTGCCCCTGACCCGCTCCATCGAGCGCATGGGCCGGCTGGTGGTCACCCGTCTGAAAGAGGTGCTGGACGCCTACACCGCCTCGGACCTGGAGCGGGCCATGTCCGTCTGGTCGCGGGACGACGAGGTGGACGAGCACTACAACAGCCTGTTTCGCGAACTCCTGACCTACATGATGGGCGATCCGCGGACGATCACCGCCTGCGCCCACCTGCTGTTCGTGGCCAAGAACCTGGAACGCATCGGCGATCACGCCACCAACATCGCCGAGATCATCCACTACGAAATCACCGGGGACGAGGCGATCGCCACCGCCCGTCCCAAGACCGACGCCCTGCAGCGTTCGTGACGGGAGTCCGCCGATGATCCCACATATTCTGGTCGCCGAGGATGAAGACTCCCTCGCCACCCTGCTGAACTACAACCTCGAGAAAGAGGGCTACGCCGTGGCGGTCGCCGCCGATGGCGAAGACGCCCTGATGATGATCAACGAGAAGCTGCCGGACCTCATCCTGCTGGACTGGATGCTGCCGAAGGTGTCGGGCATCGAGGTCTGCCGCCGGTTGCGGGCGCGGACCGAGACCCGCAACATCCCGATCATCATGCTGACCGCCCGGGGCGAGGAGACCGACCGGATCCGCGGCCTGGACACCGGCGCCGACGACTACATCGTCAAGCCCTTCTCCATGTCCGAACTGTCGGCCCGCATCCGCGCGGTCCTTAGGCGCCTGCGGCCGGGCCTGGCCGAGGACCGGGTCCGCATCGGCGATCTGGTCATCGACCGGGTGGCGCACCGGGTGCGCCGCGGCGGCCAGGAGATCCACCTGGGCCCCACCGAGTTCCGCCTGCTGGACTATCTGATGCAGCACCCCGGCCGGGTCTTCTCCCGCGAGCAGCTGCTCGACGCCGTCTGGGGCTCGGATGTCTATGTGGAGGCCCGTACGGTGGACGTCCATGTGGGCCGCCTGCGCAAGGCTCTGAACCGCGAGGCCGCCGCCGACCCGATCCGCACCGTGCGCTCGGCGGGCTATTCCCTGGATCTCGAGGGCTAGAGCGCGCGCCGATAAGTGGGAACCGGTTATCGGATGAAGCGCCCTCACGCCTAGACTCCCCGCTGGCTTGACGCCTGGGACCGGGCGCGGCAAAGCCCGCTCATGAACATCCTCCTCGTCGGTTCGGGCGGGCGCGAGCATGCGCTGGCCTGGAAGATCGCCCAGTCGCCCCTGCTCAGCCGCCTGGTCATGGCGCCGGGCAATCCCGGCATGGAAGCCCTGGGGGAGACCCGGCCGGTCAAGGTCACCGAGGTCCAGGCCCTGGTCGCCCTGGCCCAGGAGATCGCGGCTGATTTGGTGGTCATCGGTCCGGAATCGGCGGTGGACGCGGGCCTCGCCGACGCCCTGGCGGCGGCCGACATCCCCTGCTTTGGTCCCAGCCGTGCGGCTGGCCAGCTGGAGTCCTCCAAGGCCTTCACCAAGGCCTTCTGCGTCCGTCACGGCCTGCCCACCGGCGCCTATGTGGTCTGCGACGAGGCGGCCGCGGCCAAGGCGGCCCTGGACGGCTTCTCCGCACCCTATGTGATCAAGGCCGATGGTCTGGCCGCCGGCAAGGGCGTGGTGATCGCCCAGACGAGGGCGGAGGCGGAGGCCGCCATCGACGACGCCCTGGGCGGCCGCTTCGGCGCGGCCGGCGCCCGGGTGGTGATCGAGGAGTTCCTCGACGGCGAGATCGGCTCCCTCTTCGCCCTGTGCGACGGGACCCATTCCCTGGTCTTCGGCCACGCCCAGGACCACAAGCGCGCCTATGACGGCGAGCAGGGGCCCAACACCGGCGGCATGGGCACCTATGCGCCAGCCCCCCTGTTCACCGACGACCTCGTCGAGCGGGTGCGAGCCGAGCTGGCCGAGCCGGCCTTCGCCGCCATCGCCGCCGAGGGCCACCCCTATCGCGGCGTGCTGTTCGTGGAGTTCATGGCCACCGCCGAGGGGCCCAAGCTGGTCGAGTTCAATGTCCGGTTCGGCGATCCGGAATGCCAGGTGCTGATGCTGCGCCTGGAGAGCGATCTCGTCCCCTATCTGATGGCCTGCGCCAAGGGCGAGCTCGACCGCCTGCCGCCGCCGGTCTGGCGCGAGGAGTCGGCCGTCTGCGTCGTGCTGGCCGCCCAAGGCTATCCCGACGCCCCGGTCACGGGCGCGGCGATCACCGGGGCGGAGGCGGGTCTTGGCGCCGATGTGGCGGTCTTCCATGCCGGCACCGTCCGCGATGAGGCCGGCGTCCTGCGGGCGGCGGGCGGCCGCGTGCTGAACGTCTGCGCCCGGGGCGAGGATCTCGTCCGGGCCCGCGCCCGCGCCTATGAGGCGGTGTCGCGCATCGACCTGCCCGGCGGCTTCCACCGCACCGATATCGGCTGGCGCGCCCTGGCCCGCTGAGGCCCCTGACCCCGCCCTTTCCAGAGCCCGGTATGGCCAGGCGCTGAACGCCTTGCGGCGCCCCGCCGCAGGTCGGTAAGGTGGGTTCAAACAAGCGTAAGACTCCAACCGCACCCAGAGCCTTAGTAAAGGGAAGACGCCCATGGCCGTGGACGCCGCCGAACAAGAGCGCGAACAGCTGAACACCGGCACCAAGGAGGTCGCGGAGTCCCATCGGTTCGACGAGACGCGGCTGGCGGCCTGGATGCAGGCCAATGTGGAAGGCTATGAGGGCCCGCTGGAGGTGCGCCAGTTCAAGGGCGGCCAGTCCAACCCCACCTACCAGCTGGTGACGCCCAACAAGAAGTACGTCATGCGCCGCAAGCCGCCGGGCAAGCTGCTGCCTTCGGCCCATGCGGTGGACCGCGAGTACAAGGTGATCAGCGCCCTTTATCCCACCGGCTTCCCGGTGGCGCGATCCTACGGCCTGTGCACGGACGAAGAGGTCATCGGCACCATGTTCTACGTCATGGACATGGTGGAGGGCCGCATCCTGTGGGACCAGCAGCTGCCGCAATATGAGCCGGCCGAGCGCCGCGCCATCTACATGGCCAAGCTCAAGACCCTGGCCGACCTGCACAACACCGACCACGAGGCCATCGGCCTGAGCGACTACGGCAAGCCCGGCAACTATATGGGCCGTCAGGTGGATCGCTGGACCAAGCAGTACCGGGCCTCGGAGACGGTCAAGCTCGAGGAGATGGAGCGGCTGATCGAGTGGCTGCCCAGGACCGTCCCGCCCCAGGAGCGCACCTCGGTGGTCCACGGGGACTACCGCCTGGACAACATGGTGCTGCACCCCACCGAGCCCCGGGTCATCGCCGTGCTGGACTGGGAGCTCTCGACCCTCGGTGAGCCCCTGGCCGACTTCACCTATCTGCTGATGAACTGGGTCAACGGCTCCATCGCCAACATTCCGGACCTCGAGGCCCACGGCGTGCCGTCCATCGACGAGTACGTGGCCGAGTACTGCCGCCTGACCGGCCGTGACGGCCTGCCGGACCTGAACTGGTACTTCGCCTACAACATCTTCCGTCTGGCCGGCATCATCCAGGGCATTGTCGGCCGCGTCCGCGACGGCACCGCCAACAGCCCGCAGGCCGCGGCCATGGCCGAACGGGTGCCGCTGCTGGCCAAGGCCGGCTGGAACTTCGCCCAGAAGGCCGGCGCGACGGCTTAGGCGCTGGGCTGCACCGCCCTGGACAACAGAGCGTCCAGGGCGGCCTCGTCCTCGAACTTCGCCCGCACGGGCCAGGCGCTGACCCGCCCCCGCCAGTCGGCGGGAAGCCGGGCCCAGTCCTTTTCGGTAGTCACCAAGCCTGCGCCGAAATCCTCGGCCCGGGCGGCGAGCCGGCGCAGTGTGGCCTCGTCATAGGCGTAGTGATCGGGGAAGGGCGCAAAGTCGGCCAGTTCGCAGCCGGCCGCCTTCAGGGCCCGCTCCACCTTCCAGGGTTTTCCGACGCCAGCGAATCCCACCTGCGGCCCCGGCGGCGGGGGCGCGACAGCGCTCAATCGCGCGATCAGCACCGGCGTGGCCCCCAACAGGGCCAGCAGTTCCGGATCGGCGGCGGCCACCTCCTGCGGCAGCATCAGCACCACCGCATCGGCCCGGGCCAGGCCCGCGGCCAGGGGCTCGCGCAAGGGACCAGAGGGAAACACCGCCCCGTCCCCGAACGGCCATTCCCCGTCCCGGGTCTCCCCGTCCACGACGATCAGCGACAGCCGCTTGGCGAGGCTGGGGTTCTGATGGCCGTCGTCCATGACCACGGCCTGAGCGCCGGCCTGCACCGCCGCCCGCGCGCCTTCGGCCCGGTCCCGGGCAATCCAGATGGGGCCGTCCTTGGCCATCATCAGCGGCTCGTCCCCCACATCGGCGGCGCTGTGGACGGAAAGCTCGACCTGAACCGGGCCGCTCAAGCGGCCCCCATAGCCCCGTGACAGGCCATGGGCCTCGACGCCCCTGGCCCGCAGCCGCGCCAGGATCTCCCGCACCACCGGGGTCTTGCCGGTCCCGCCCATGGTGATGTTGCCCACGCAGATCACCGGCGCCCCGGGGTCCACGGGGGTCGCCCCGGCGATCTTGCGCGCCGTCACCGCCGCCCAGATCCAGGAGATCGGCTTCAGCAGGATACGGGTCATGGGCATGGCGGCCCGGTCCCGCTCGCGGACATACCACCAGCGCGGCGTCGACAGCTTCATGGGGTCTCCTGCGGCGGCAGCAGGGGCGTGAGCTGGGCGAGCGCCGCCTCCAGAGCCGCGCCATACTGGGCGGCGTGGGCGAGGGCCGCCTCACCCAGGCGCCGGGCGATGGCCGGATTGTCCAGCAGGCCCCGCAGGTGACGGGTCAGGGTCGCGCCATCGGGGGCGCACAGGGCGGCGACCTCCTCGAACATGGCCTGATAGGTGGCTTGGGCGTTGAACACCGAAGGCCCGGTGAGGATGGTCGCCCCCAGTCTAGCGGGCTCCAGGGGGTTATGGCCGCCGACGCCGGGCGCATAGCCGCCCCCCATCACCACCACATCCGCCAGCCGGAAGAAGAGGCCAAGCTCGCCCAGCGTGTCGGCCACATAGGCGGTGGTGAGCGGCCCCGGCGCCTCGCCGTCGCTGCGCCGGGCGGTGTTGAAGCCTGCCGCACGCAGCAGATCGGCCACGGCGGCGCCTCGCTCCGGGTGGCGCGGGGCGATGATCAGCAGCAGGCCGGGCTGATGCGCGCGCTGCTGGTGGACGGCCTCGGCGATCAGGGCCTCCTCGCCGGGATGGGTGCTGGCGGCCAGGATCACCGGCCGCCCGGCGGTGAGCCCCCGCAATCTCTCCAGCTCGGTTTCGTCGCAGGGTAGGGGCTCGCCCACCTGTTTGAGGTTCAGCTGCGGGCCGGTCGCCCCGCCCAGCCTCTGCAACCGTTCGGCGGTGGCGGCGTCCTGCGGCAGGATCAGGTCAAAGCGCCCCAGCAGGGCGCGGGCCGCCGCCGGCGCCCGGGCCCAGCCGTCGGCGCTCTTCTGCGTCATCCGGGCTGAAACGAGCGCCAGGCGAACCCCACGCTCCGCCGCAGCCATGATGAGATTGGGCCACAGCTCGCTCTCCACCAGCACAGCCGTCGCAGGGCGCCAGTGATCGAGGAAGCCCGCCACGGCCCGGGGACCATCCACCGGGGCGTACTGGTGGATCACCCCGTCCGGCAGCCGCCGCGCCAGCAACTCGGCCGCGGTCCGGGTGCCTGAGGTCACCAGCAGGGTCAGGTCGGGCCGCCGCGCCCTCAGGGCCTCGGCCAGCGGCAGCAGGGAGACGCTTTCGCCGACGCTGACCCCATGCAGCCAGACCAGATCACCGGGCGGGCGCAGGGCCTGGGGCCGGCCCAGGCGCTCATCCAGGCGCTCGGCATCCTCCTTGCCCCGGCGGGCGCGGGCGCGCAGCAGGGCCGGCGCCAGGGGCTCCAGGGCCGCCAGCGCCAGACCATAGGCCGCAAGGCCGGGCGTGCGCGGCGCAGGCTTCACACCACCTCGGCGGGCGCCAGACGGCAATGGGCGGCCTCGCCCATCTCCACCTGCAGGGTGGCGTGGCCGATGCCGAACCTGTCCTGCAAGCCTGCGCAGGCGGCGTGCAGGAAGGCGTCGGGCTCAGAGTTCTCAGGACGTGTGATGTGCGCCGTGAGCGCCGTCTCGGTGGTGCTCATGGCCCAGATGTGCAGGTCGTGGACGCCGGTCACCCCGGGCAGGGCGTTCAGCCAGGCGCGCACGGCCTCCACATCGGTCCCCCGCGGCGCGGCGTCCAGGGCCAGGTCCACGGAATCCCGCAGCAGGCCCCAGGTGCCGAGCAGGATCACCGCGACGATCAGCAGGCTCAGCGCCGGATCGAGCCAGTAGAGGGTGGTCAGCGCAATGACCCCGGCCCCGATCACCACAGCCAGGGAGACCGCCGCATCGGCGGCCATGTGCAGGAAGGCGCCGCGGATGTTCAGGTCGCCCTTGGCGCCGCCCATGAACATCAACGCCGTGGCGGTGTTGATGACCACCCCGATGGCCGCGACGATCATCACAGGAGCGGCGGCCACCTCGGTGGGTTCGGAAAACCGTCGGATCGCTTCCGAAATGATGGCCCCGACCGCCACCAGCAGCAGGATAGCGTTGGCCAGCGACGCCAGGATGGTCGCCTTGCGCAGACCATAGGTGCGCCGTCCCGAGGGCTGGCGCTTGGCCAGAGCCACCGCGCCCCAGGCCAGCAGCAGGCTCATCACGTCCGACAGATTGTGTCCGGCGTCGGCCAGCAGGGCGAGCGAGCCGAACCACAGGCCCGCGGCCACCTCGGCGACGACGAAGCCGGTGTTGAGGATCACGCCGACGGCGAAGGCCCGGCCGAAATCCTTGGGCGCATGATGATGGTGACCGCCCAGGCCATGGGCGTGCCCATGATCATGGCCATGTCCGTGGTCATGATGGCCATGGTCGTGATGGTGGTGGCCATGGTCGTGGGTGTCGTGGGCCATGGGCTTCAGGCCTCCGCCGCCTTGGGGGGCGGGGCGCCGACCAGGGCCTCGGCCTGGCGGGTGGCGGCCGACAGCCTGGCCGACCAGTCTGCGCCCAGGGCGGCGATCTCGGCCTCGCCGGCGCCTGCCGGCACGTGCAGCGGGCCTTCCCACACCACCACGCCGCGCCCGAAGGGGGCCGGCAGCATCACCTGGTCCCAGGTGTCCAGCCGAAGGGCGGGGTTGGCGGCCATGCCCATCAGAAAGACCGGGGCGGCCGTGCGCTTGGCGATCTGCAGGGCGCCCGAGGCGATCACCTCATTGGGGCCGCGGGGACCGTCCGGGGTGATGATGAGGGCGCCGCCGCCGCCGACAAAGTTCAGGGCCTCGCGGAAACCGGCTACGGCGGCCCGGGCCTTGGAGGCGTCGCCCTTCTTGGCCGAGGACATGCGGATGGCCGGAAAGCCCGCCCGCTCCAGGGCCTGGGCGATGAACTCCCCGTCCGCCGAGGGCGAGATCAGCGCCTTGGTCCCGGCCTTGCGCCACCACTGGGGCGCCACCGACAGGCAGAGCGGAATGCGCCCGTGCCAGAACAGGGCGACGGCCCCCGATGGCCCCGACAGCACCGGCTCGACGCAATCGACGTTCACATGACGCCAGCGCACCGTGCGCAGGACGAGCTTCAGATAGGCCGCCAGCAGCCAGCCCAGAAAGGTCTGGACGCCCGGACGACGCAGCAGCCCCTTCACGCGGCGCTCTCCGTCTCCAGGTCCTGGCTCTTGGCCAGGCGGGCATAGAGGCCCTCGGCCCGGACCAGGCTGGCATGGTCACCGGTCTCCACCACCTGGCCCTTGTCGATCACATAGATGCGGTCGGCGCCGCGCACGGTCGACAGGCGATGGGCGATCAACATGGTGGTCCGCCCGGCCATCAGCCGGGTCAGGGCGGCCTGCACCTGGGCCTCGCTCTCGGTGTCGAGCGCGCTGGTGGCCTCGTCCAGCAGCAGGATGGGGGCGTCCTTCAGAAAGGCCCGGGCGATGGCGATCCGCTGGCGCTGGCCCCCGGACAGCCGCGCCCCGGCCTCGCCCACCAGGGTGGCGTAGCCTTCGGGCAGGCTTTCGATGAAGTCATGGGCCGCGGCCGCCCGGGCGGCGGCCTCGATCTCAGCCTGGCTGGCGGCGGGCCGCGCATAGGCGATGTTGGCCCGGATCGTGTCGTCGAACAGGAAGGGCTCCTGGGTTACGAGCGCGATCTGGTCGCGCAAGGACGCCATGGCGAGATCGCGCACATCAGTCCCGTCCACGCTCACCTGGCCGGCCGTCACGTCATAGAAGCGCGGGATCAGGTTCAGGATGGTGCTCTTGCCGCCGCCGGAAGGGCCGACCAGCGCGACCGTCTCGCCGCGGCGGGCTGTCAGGCTGACCCCAGTCAGGGCGGGCGCGCCCTCCCCATAGGCGAAGCTGACATGCTCAAAGGCGATGGCGCCGTCACTGCGGGTCAGGGGCCGGGGGCTGACCGGCTCGCGGATCAGCGGCTCGACGTCCAGAGCGGCGAACAGCCGCCGGGCGCCGGCCAGCCCCTCGGCGAAGACGGTCTGTAGGTTGGCCAGCTGGCGCAGGGACTGGGACGCCATGCCCAGCGCGCCGATAAAGGCCACAAAGGCCCCCACATTCATCGCACCGCTGGCCGCCCGCCAGCCGGCATAGGCCATGACCGCGGCCACGATCAGGGTCATCAGGGTCTCGGTGGCCGGCGCCGCAGCGGCCCGGGCGTTGGCGCCCTTGACCAGATGGGCCTGACGCCTGGCCACCACCTCGGCGACGCGGGCCTCCTCGAAGGCCTCGCGGTTTTCGATCTTCACCACCCGGACCCCGTCCAGGCTCTCCATGATGGCGGTGGACAGGGCCGAGGTCTCGGCCATGGCGCCCCGGGCGGCCTTGGTGGTCTTCTTGGAGAACCGCCGCATGATGCCGGTGGCCAGCGGCGCGGCCAGCAGGATGGCGAGCGTCAGGATCGGGTCATTGGACAGCATGACCAGCACCGCGCCGATCACGGTCAGGAAGTGCTGGGTGTAGTTGACGAGCCCTGAGGTCGCCGCCTCGCGGATCAGGCCGGCGTCATAGAGCACCGAGGAGACATAGGCCCCCGAATGCTGCCCCCGCAGCCGGGCGAGGTCGGCCCGCACCAGCTTGCCGAACAGCTGCACCTGCACATCGCCCACCACGCCGTTGCCGATCCGGTTGACCAGGGAGGCCTGGGTCACCTGGGCGACCCCACGCAGGATGGCGTAGCCGGCGATGGCCAGCGGAATGGCCCAGATGGCGCCGGGCTTCTGCTCCACCAGCAGGTCGTTGATCGCCGGCTCCAGGATCTGCACCAGCTTGGCGCTGGAAAAGGCGACGATCACGGCGGCCACCAGCGCCAGGGCGAAGCCCTTCCAGCGCGGCTTCAGATAGACCTGCGCGATACGGCCGATCAGGACGCGGGCGGGCGTCTTGGGCGGCTCCGATGTGGCCGTCGTGCTCATGGCCCTGGCGTCGTCCGTCACGGCCCGCAAGTCAAGTCGAGCGCACGGGCCAGCCAGCGGCCAAGGCTTCCGTTCAGCGCCCCGACCGCCTAGTTATGCGGCAAATCCCGGAGCGCCCCTTGGCCCAGTTCGACCTCAGCACCCCCGAAGGCCGCAAGCGCGCCCGGCGGGACTATATGTGGAACGACCACGCCTTCCTGCGCCTGCGCTTCCAGAACGCCCACTGGATCAGCGAGGAGCTGGTGCGGACCAACCAGCCCTCGCCCGAGCAGCTGGCCGGGTGGAAAGCCCGCGGCATCAAGACCATCATCAACCTGCGCGGCGGCTTCGACGGCAGCTTCTATGTGCTGGAGAAGGAGGCCTGCGAGCAGCTGGGCCTGAAGCTGGTGGACTTCACCATCACCTCGCGCGAGGTGCCGAGCCGCGCCCGCGTCCTGGGCGCCCGCGATCTCTTCCAGTCCATCGAGTACCCGGCCCTGATGCACTGCAAGTCCGGGGCGGACCGGGCCGGCATCATGAGCGTCTTCTACATGCACTTCCGCAAGGGCAAGCCGATCGCTGAGGCCCTCGACCAGCTGCACCTGCGCTACCTGCACATGAAGGCTGGCAAGACCGGCGTGCTGGACTATGTGTTCGAGCGCTACCTGGCCGAGGGCGAGCCGGCCGGCCTCTCCTTCGTCGAATGGGTCGAAAGCCCCGCCTACCAGCCCGACGCCATGAAGGCCGACTTCCGCAGCCAATGGTGGGGCAACTTCTTCACCGAGCGCCTGCTGAAGCGAGAGTAGGGGCGGGGGCGACGCCCTACCGCACCGTTTCCTTCTCCCGCGGCGCCGACACCTTCTGGGGCTTGGCCTGGGCCTTGGGCTTAGGGAGCAGGCGGAACCGCGACTGGCACCAGGCGAAGTCGATGCCGACATCGATGAGCGCGTCGGAGCGGCCGCAGGGGCAGACGAAATCCATCACCGCCCAGACGCGATAGGTCTCGCCGGCCTGCAGGGGAACGGGGCGTCCTGTGGCGTGGTTGGGGGCCGCATTGACGCACAGAACCAGATCGCCAGGGCCGACCGCGTCGCTCATCGCATCCATCCATTTCGTCGCCGCCAGTTTAAGCTCTTCGTTCCCAGGGACAAAGACCCATTGCGGCGTCCTCCCGCCTCCCGGTGGGCGGACCTGCCAACATTGCTGACATCAGCCTGGCAGCAGGAGGCGGCTACTCCAGACCCCTTGAGACGCACGAGGGGGCGCACCAATGGGCGATTTCAGTTTCCAGACTGGCGATTGGCGCGTTCGCCATCGCAAGCTTCTGACACGGCTGGCGGATGCGGCCGATTGGGTCGAATTCTCAGGCACCTGCCGCGCGTTCGAGATTCTCGCCGGCGAAGGCAATGTCGAGGACTAGTTCCTCGACGATCCGTCCGGCGGCTACCGAGCGGCGACCTTTCGCCGAAGGGACCCCCAGACGGGCGAATGGTCGATCTGGTGGCATGACGGCCGTTCAGGTCACCTCGATCCCCCTGTCCGGGGCGGGTTCGAGAATGGCGTTGGGACGTTCTTCGCCGAGGACAGGTTTGAGGGCCGTCCGATCCAGGTAAGGTTCATCTGGTCTGAGATGACCTCGACCCACGCCCGTTGGGACCAGGCGTTTTCCATCGATGGCGGCGCGACCTGGGAGGTGAACTGGATCATGGCCTTCGAGCGCGTGCTCTGACATCCGGGCCCCTTCGTGTCCTTCGTGTCCCCCTCTTCCAGCCTCCGCCACCCACCGCGCGGTGACGGTCCTGTGTCCGACAGGCGACAATTGGCGCCGTGACGCTCCCTGATCCCCGTGCCAGGATGCCTCGTCGGCCGTCGCGGCCAGAGGGGCGCGGGCCGGCCAGGGCGTCGGCGGCTTCGCCGATGATCCTGCACAAAAC
>JAHUZY010000299.1 GCA_019264505.1 Phenylobacterium sp.
CCCTTGCGGCGGCGAGTCTGACTCACGCTGGCTGCCGGTGAGGGAGGCCGGTGGCGATGGGCAAGCCGCTGCCGGTGGATCTTCGGGAGCGGGTGGTGGGGGCGGTCGACGAGGGGCAGTCGCGCCGCAAGGAGGCCGAGCGGTTCGGAGTCAGCATCTCCAGCGCGATCCGCTGGACCAGCCTGCGGCGGCGGACGGGCGAGGTGCAGCCCAAGCGCCAGGGGCGACAAGCGCTCGGGAAGGATCGAGGCGCATAGGCCGCTGATCCTGTCGCTGGTGGCGGCCAAGGCCGACATCACCCTGGCGGAGTTGCGCACGGCGCTCGCCGAGCGGGGCATTGCCGTGGCGATCTCCACGCTCTGGCGGTTCTTTGAGCGTCACCGGATCACGCTCAAAAGAAGACCGGGCATGCTCCGAAAAGCCGCCGCCCGCACCGTCGCCGCCCTCGAACGCGCCATCGTCGAGGCCATCGACACCTTCACCCCCACCGAGTGGGCCAACTACTTCGCCGCCGCCGGATACGATGCGACGTGATCGGAATCTGCTCTAGGCGGGTGGGCGCTTTGTGAACTGCCTGATTCGATCGACCATGTCCGGTCCTGCGCCCTGGCTTCGATAAACCTCGTGCGCCAAGCCGGCCGGCTGTGACAGGCCATCGGTTTCGGTCAGCAGCCGCTTGTTCGCGGCATGGCTGAATGACGAGTTGGTGAGAATTTCAGAGGTGAGGCTGTCCACGGCCGCTTCGAACTCAGCATCGGTCACGCACGCGTTGGCGAGGCCGATGGCCTCGGCTTGCCGTCCTGAATAGGTACGGCAGGTGAACATCATCTCGCGTGCCTTGTAGGTTCCCACCCGGCGCGGTAGCCGCTGGCTGAGGCCCCAGACCGGCGTCAAGGCCCATTTGGCGTGGGTGTCGGCGAATTTGGCGGATTCGGCCGCAAGAATGATGTCGCCAGCCAGGGCAAGCTCCAGGGCGCCGGTGTAGCAATGGCCGTGCACAGCGCAGACGACCGGCGAGGTAAGCTCGGCGAGGCGTTGGATGACATGCGACTGATAGTTAGGCCGGGGAAGTTTCTCGCCCTCGGCGATGTCGCCGAGATCGTGGCCCGCCGAGAAGCACCGCCCGGCGCCGCGCAGCACGACGACGCCAACCGGCGCCGCCTCCAGGTCGGCAACGTGGGCCTCGAGCGCCTTGAACAGATCGACATTCAGCGCGTTGAGCTTGTCCGGCCGGTTCAGCGTCAGCTGGCAGACGCCGTCCAGGTCAGAGCGGAGCACGAGATCATCCATTGAGTTCTATCCGATGTTCTTTTTCAAGGTTGTCGTCCTCTCCCGAAGTCAGGCAGCGGGGGCGTCCATCGCCTCGGCGTCGAAGCGGAACCCGGCGCCCTCCCGCATTATGTATCCCGCCGTCGGCGCCGCGTAGTGAGTGCCGATCACCAGAATGGGTTTGTCGGCCCATTCGGCGAACAGTCGCGCGCGCGTCGCCGCCGCCGCTCTCGGATCGCTGTCGAAGGGCGGCGACCAATGCGGATGGGCCATCTGGCACGGATGGTGGCTCATGTCGCCGGTGATGACCGCCGATTCACCGTTGGACTCGGTCATCACACTGACATGGCCAGGCGTATGTCCGGTGCTGGGCGTGAGCCGGAGGTGGGGCGAGATGCGGTGATCCATTTCGACGAACTCGGCGAGCCCCGCGTCGAGGATGGGCTGTACCGAGTCCGACAGGATCGTTTGCTGTTCCTCGTCGCCTTCTGTGCTCCAGTGGGCGAATTCGGTCTTGCCGAACAGGTAGCGGGCATTTGGAAACGTCGGAACCCATGCGCCGTCCTCAAGCTTGGTGTTCCAGCCCACATGATCCACATGCAGGTGGGTGCAGATCACGGCATCGACACTCTCCTGCGACCAGCCGACCTCGGCCATGGACTGCAGGAAGCCGGTGGCCAACGGCTGTCCACGCAGAATGGACCGGGGTCGATCGTTTCCGATGCAGGTATCCACCACCAGCCGTAGGCCCGGCGCATCCACCAGCAGCGCGTGGATGGACAGCAGCAGCTGATCCTGCTCGTTGACGAAATTCGGGTACAACCACGGGATGGCTCGCAACGCCTCGGGCGTCGCTTCAGCCAGAAAGGGGGCGGCTCGATTGTATGGGATCGGAATCTGGAGTTCCACGATCCGGGTGATCTTCACCGCCCCAACTTGCCAACTCAGCATCGCGGCCTCCCTTTGGTCATGGTCGTGGACCGCATCGCGGCGGAAGAAATCGACGCTGAAAAATTGTCCAACCGCAGCTGACGCTTAAGCCTCTGCTCGCCGCTCGCGGATTCTGCCACGCTCACTCGCTCAGTTGACTGCGGACAGATCGGGCAACCCCAGGATCCGCTTGGAGATGATGTTATTCTGCACTTCCTGGCTGCCGCCATAGATCGTGCTAGCCTTACCGCCCAGCCAGCCGCGCACGGCGTCCAGCTCCGCGGGGGTGAAATCCTCGCCCGCCCAGCCTAGGCCCTGGTGACCCATGATCTCGAGCGTCAGTTCGGCCCGGTCCTGAGTCCAGCGGGTGCCGGCGTTCTTCATGATCGAGGTCGCCGCCGACGGGCCGGCGTTGCCCTTGGCTTCCGCCATCGCCCGCATCGCCGTCTGCTGGAAGGCGCGCCCGTCCATCTCGTTTGAAACGATCCGGGTCCGCAGGTCGCTGTCGGCCAGGCGACCGTGCGCGTCGACGCCGACATAGGCCTTGGCGAGATCTGGAAGGGCCGCAGTGCCGCCGAGGGCGTTTCCCATACTCGAAATGCTGGAGCGCTCGTGCTGCAGGAGCCGCTTTCCGATTGTCCAGCCGGCGTTCAGGGGACCCACCAGATCCTTCTTCTCGGCGCGCGCGTCCGTCAGAAAGGTTTCGCAAAACGGCGAGCTGCCGGCGATCAGCTTGATCGGCCGCACTTCGACGCCTGGCTGGCGCATGGTGAAGAGCACGAAGGAGATGCCTTCATGCTTCTTCGTGGGATCGCTTCGAACAAGACAGAAGCACCAGTCAGCCCATTGGGCACCCGATGTCCAAATCTTCTGGCCGTTGATCCGATAGTGGTCGCCCATGTCCTCGCATCGCGTCTGCAGGGAGGCCAGATCAGAGCCGGCCCCGGGCTCGGAGTAGCCTTGGCACCACTGAACTTCGCCGCGGCAGATCGGCGGAATGTGCTCCAGCTTCTGTTCTTCAGTGCCGTACTCGAGCAAGGTCGGTCCGAACATCATGACGCCCATTCCCCCGATCGGGTTGTAGGCTCCAGCGCGCGAAAATTCCTGGTGGATAACTCGGGCGTGGGCCGAAGAAAGCCCCGCACCGCCGTATTCGGCAGGCCACGTCGGCGTCCCCCAACCCTTTCCGCCGACCGCCTTGCGCCAGGCGACCTGTTCCTCGGTCGGCTGCAGACGCTCTTCAAGCCCGGTCGGATTGCTCAGACCCTTCAAGTCCGAAGGGAAGTTGACTTCGACCCAGGCCCGCACGTCCTGACGAAAGGCCTCGATAGTCTGATCTGCGGCGTCAGCCATTACAAAAACTCCATTGTTTGAAGAGACGCGATCAGTTTCCAACTTGGCTAGAACGGCCACGTTTAGATTACGTAGTTATCAGAAGGCGCTCCTGTATGGTTCCGCCACGTTGTCGTGGCAGATCCAGTTCCATTCCTGCTCGCCCAAGCCCTTGGTGTGCTCTTCGAGCATGGTCTGCGACAAGGGGCAGGTTGAATCGGAACACGGGAAATCGTTCGCCCACATCAGTCGCCGGGCATTGCACATGTCCTTCATCCTGAACGCCACCCAGCCATTCTGGCAGCCGCGAATGCGCCGCGCGCCGTGATCTGCAGTGGGTCTTTGCCGGCGGCGACGACCGGCCCCGTTGGCATCGGCGAGGCTAGTCCTTCGATAACAAAGGCATCGCCGATCTTGTCGAGCCGCTCCATCCGCGGTGCTCGATCACGAAACTTCGGATCGATGTAGTCGACGTAGCAATGTTGCGGCTCGGTAATGTGGGAGTCAGCGGATATGGGCTTCTTCATCATCTTTATCCAAGCCCGCGTCGTTTCAGGGAAGCGTCCTCGCCGCGCCTGCGCTTGTGCGCGCGCAGCATTGACGGATGGCCGCCGCTTCTTGCTGTCTGGTCCAAGCGCGGTCGCTTGGCGATCACCCATCGTGTACGATCGCAAAATATATATCTGTTAGCCCGAAACTACTATGTATTAAATGACATGGTGAGCTTGGCCGCCCTCCGCGGGTCCCGTGCTCACCGCCGGTCGCGACGGGCCAACTTGCCATATATGGGGGTATGCCGGCTTGCCGGGACGAACGCCTGCGAGGGGCCTTCAAAGAGAGGGTGGTTTGCAAGATGGCTCGACCTGCAGGGTTTCGCCCCAGGGGCCGGACGACCACGCCACCAAACACTCACGCTTCGTTTTGGCCATTTCAACAACCGACCAAAACTCTCAGTGCTGATCCTCATCATGAGGTCATTTATCGTATTGCGACTTACGAGAATGACGTGTACCAGCCATCAGCCGATGAGGCTCGCACGGTATTCGGCTTTTCGTCTCTGAGAGCACGCACTGCGGCCCCATCCTGCCCAAAGCTCCAGCCTACCTCCCGGGGCCCAGGGCAGCTTAGGCGGCGCGGAAGACCGGCCGTGCCGCCCTTTTTTTTGGCAGGTGTGCAATGGTCTATCCGCGCCTCACGGTTCGCGAAATTGCATTCGGCTCTGAGAGGCTGTTTGGAAAAGGCGTGAGCGGGGATTCCGCTTCGTCGTGGTCTGTGATTCAAGCTAGGCGACGCCGCCCAGCCCCAGGCCGCGCTCAAGGATCTCCGGGGTGGCGTCGAGCAATTCCAGCACCTGCAGGATGCCCAGCAGGATGGCGGCGGCGGCCAGGATGCGCGTGCCGACGATCGACAGGATGTAGGCGTAGAGCTTCACGAGGCCTGGACCCGCGCATCCCGCGCCGCCATCGCCCGGGTGATCCTGTCCCCGGCCGTGCCGATCAACCGGCTGATGGGCGTCTCGCCGGGCCTGTTCCGGCTGCCCAGGAACATCCAGACGCCAAACCCGGTGAACAGAGCGAAGGGCGTCCAGATCCCGAAGAAGGCCGGGACGACCCCGCTTTCGGCCAGGGACTGGCCAAGCTGCAGGGCGTGCTGGAAGGCCAGCAGCAGAATGCCGGCGAAGACCAGGCCCGGCGTGCGCCGTCCCCGCTTGGTCGCCAGGCCGAGGGGAAAGGCGATCAGCGGCAGGAAGGGCAGGAAGGCGGCCCGCGCCAGCCGGCCGTAGAGCTCCGACAGCAGGGTGCTGCGGGGCAGGACGCTGTCGCCGGACCCCGCCAGGCGGGCCAGCTCGCCCAGGGTCAGTTCGCGTTCATCGCCGCCGCGGGCGCGGAGCAGTTCGGTGGCGCCGGCCAGGGGGGCGGTGGTGCTGAAACTGTCGAAATCCAGGATGTCATAGACCCCGTCCGTCCCCTCCAGGATGCGCCGGCCGTTCTGGAGGTTGAGGGTCACATTCAACCGGTCCTGGGACACCTGCAGGTCGGCCGTGGTGGCGGTGATCACCTCTTCGCGGCCGGTCGGCGTCAGCCGGCGTATGAACAGCCCCTCCAGCCGCTGACCCTGGGGGTCAGCCCGGTCGGCGGTCATGATCAGACGATCCTCGGTGACGAAGGCGCCCGCCTGCAGTTCGCCGTTCCAGCCGGCGTTGGCCGCCGCGTGCATCACCGCCCGATAGGCGTAGCGGCTGTAGGGCTGCATGTAGCCGAACACGATCAGGCTGACCAAGGTGAGCGCCAGGCCCAGGCAGATGAAGGGGGTGGCTAGCCGGGGGAGGGACACGCCGCTGGCCAGCAGGGCGTCGATCTCCGACCCGTCGCTCAGCCGCGTGATGACAATGAACAGCGCGACGAAGAAGGCCACCGGCAGGGCGAGGCCAAAATAGTGAGGCACCAGCTGGCCGGTCAGCTGCACCACGAAGCCGAAACGATCGCTGCTCTGGGCCAGCAGGTCGAGAAGGCGCAGCGCCCGTTCGAGCAGGAGGGCGATCAGGGTCACGGCCAGGCAGCCCAGCATCGGGCCTGCCGTCAGCCGCAGGACGTAGCGGTCGAGCAGGGGCAGACCGAACGTAAAGGTGGGCTTGGGCGTCAGAGCCGTGGTCACGCCGCGCGCCACTCGCGCCGCCAGGCCTCGGCCAGCGCCGCAAGACCTTCGGGACTGAGCGCCACGGCCGACGCCAGGTTGGGCTGGCCCGGCCAGCCGGCGTCGGCGAAGGTCTCGCCCGCGTGTTCACGCACGCCCTCGTACCGGGGAATCACGTGGAAATGTACATCGGGATCGACCATCATGAGCATCAGATAGTTGATCTTGGCGTAGTCCACAGTCTGGCGCAGAAGACGCTCAATCCCGCGGACCGCCACCTGCAGATCTTCAAAGGCCTGGCCGCTCAGATCTGAAAATGCCTGGACGGGCTCCTTGCACACAAGGACGAGAGACCCAAATGTAGGCTGCTTGGGGCGCACCAGCAACAGCCAATGGTCAGTCTCACCCACCATCGAGTGGGGATAGCCAAAGTTTACCGCGGTCGCATTGCTCATGAAGCACCCTGCTGATCGGGCGCCATCCGCCGTCGGCGCAAACATAGGGGGTCGTCACAGCCCATGAAAGTCCGAACAGCCCTTGCGGGCCTTGCCTTCGTCGTGTCGCTCGGGGTCGCTGCGCCCAGCCTGGCGGCCGACCAATGCGTGGGCCGTGAAGGGCCGCACAAGGTCTCGGTGGCGGTCACCGGCGTGAGCCCGATCAAGGGGGAGGTGGCGGTCACCCTCTATCCCGACAACCCCCGCCGGTTCCTGGCGCCCAAGGGCAAGCTGCTGCGCGCACGGGTGAAGGCGACGCCGCGGATGACCGAGGTCTGTTTCTGGGTTCCCGAGCCGGCCTACTACGCCATCGCCATCTATCACGACGTCAACAGTGATCATGACTTCAACCGGACGATCATCGGCATGCCGGCGGAGGGGTTCGGGTTTTCCAACAATGCGCCGACCCGCGTCGGCCTTCCGTCCTTTGAGAGCGTGCGGTTCCGCGCCGGACCAGGCACCACCCAGGTCCCCATCTCCATGCGCTATCAGCGCTAGAGACTGATGCGATCAGACGGAACCGTCCGATCTTTTAATCAGGCTCGGCGCCTCAACGCCAATTCTGGCCGTCTTGCCCTCTGGCAAGACCAACGTACTGGCCCTCGACCTCGGGATCCGGCCCGGCTGGACCCTGGACGCAACTCTGGCGCGGATCACCCGTGGCCCGCTGAACCTGAAGACACGGCGTCCCCTGGCCCTGGGCTGGGCTGGCGATGAGCAGGCGGATCTCGCGGGGTTCATCTTTGGCCTCGGCGCCTTCGTTCGCGCCACCCAGATGTCGCAGTCCGTCCACCGCATGGGGGCCTTCCACAGCCTGGCGGTGGCCTTGACGGTCGTCGGCGCAGCCTTTGGCGCACTGTTTGGCCAGGACGGCGACGGCTGGCGCCAGGGGGTGCGCGCGAGCCTGTCCATCGATGGGCGCGAGACGACGCTCGCCCCGCGCTTCGTCGTGCTGGCCACGTCGCTCAAGCGCCTGCCCCTCGGGCTTCGCCCCTTCGGTCCCCCGCAGGATGGGATGAAAGTCTTGGACGTCGCCGCCCCCCCCCAGGCGACTGGCGCTGGCCCTGCCGGCCGTGCTGATGGGTCGCGCTGAGACCTGGCTGCGACGCCAAGGTTACCGTCGGAGCCTGGCCGAGCGCGTTGTGGTTTCCAGCCCGGCGCCCGTGGTCGTTGACGGCGAGGTGTTCCCCGGCGGCGAGATCGCGATCGGCCTGGGCGCGCCTGTGCGATTCCTGGTCCCGTGATGGAGGCTCTGCAGACCCTGGTCGGCGAAGACCTGGCGCGGGCCGCCCCACCGCCGGGGCGCGCCATGGCGCAGGCGCTGGCCAGTCGCATCGAGGGCGTCGCCGCGGTTCTGTTCTACGGATCGGTCCTGCGCACAGGCGATCTGGACGGCGTGGTGGACTTCTACGTCCTTACCCATGGCCCGCGCCCGGGTTGGCGCGGCCTGGCGGGCCGGGTTCTCTGGCCCGATGTCAGCTACCACGAGCTGGAGCTCGACGGCCGTATCCTGCGGGCCAAGGTGGCGACCATGACCCTGGCCCAGTTCCGCTCGGCGGTCACGGGACGGCGGATCGACACGACCATCTGGACGCGCTTCGTCCAGCCCTCGGCCCTGGTCTGGGCGTCGGATGCGGACACCCTTCGGGACATCTCCCGGGCCGTCTCCGAGGCCGCCTGCGCCGCGGCCCGGTTCGCCGCCGCCCTCGGTCCATCGGAAGGCCCTGCCCTGGACTACTGGCGGGCCCTATTTCGCCAGACCTATGCGGCGGAGTTCCGCGTCGAGGCCCGCGGGCGGGAGAACGATATCCTGAGCGTCGATCCTGGCCGCTACGAGCGGCTGCTGCTGGCCGCCTGGCGGGCGCAGGACCTGGCGTTCGAGAAGACAGCTCAAGGGACGGTGCGGCCCATGTTGGACAGACATGAGCAAGGGCGCATCCTCGCGGCCTGGCGACGCCGGCGTGCGCTGGGAAAGCCGCTCAACCTGGCCCGTCTGGCCAAGGCGGCCTTCACCTTCGAGGGGGCCGCCCGCTACGCCGCCTGGAAGATCGAGCGGCACACCGGCCTGCGCGTGCCGCTTACGCCGTGGCGGGAGAAGCACCCCATCCTGGCCTCGCCCGGCGTCTTCTGGCGTCTGTGGAAAGCCCGCCGCGCGCAGACGGCGGCCGGCGGCGACAGGGTCTAGCCGAGGGCGCGCTTGGGCTCGCCTTCCAGCACGCCGAGTTCCCGCGCCACCTTGCCCATCACCGCGATGACCTGGTCCAGCTGTTCGATGCTGTGGGCCGCGCTGACGCTCGAGCGGAGCAGGGGGCGGTTGTCCGGGGTCGCCGGGGGCAGGGCGAGATTGAGATAGACCCCGTTCTGCAGCAGCAGGTTCCACATGGCGGCGGCCACCGCCTGGTCGGGCATGGTGACGGCCACGATCGGGCTGCAGGTCGGCCCCGTCGCCAGCCCAAGCGCGGTGAGCCCGTCATAGAGATGCTGGGCGTTGGCGTGCAGCCGGTGGCGCAGTTCCGGCGCCTCCTGGATCCGGCGCAGGGCGCCCAGGGTCGAGGCGATCACCGCCGGCGGCAGGGAGGCGGTGAACATGTAGGGGCGGCAGACGATGCGCATGACATCGAAATCATCCATGTCCGAGACACAGAAGCCGCCCACCGAGCCCAGGCTCTTGGAGAAGGTGCCGACGATGACGTCCACATCGGCCTCGGCCGCCACCTCCTCGGCCAGACCGCGGCCGGTCGCCCCCAGGACGCCCATGGAATGGGCCTCATCCACCAGCAGATAGGCGCCCATCTCGCGCTTCACCGCCGCGATCTCCCGCAGGGGCGCCACGTCGCCGACCATCGAGTAGATGCCCTCGACGACGATGAGCTTCTCGCCGGGCGCGTCCTTGAGGCGACGCAGGCGCTTGTAGAGATCCTCGGGATCGTTGTGGCGGAAGCGGGTGACCTCGGCGTGGCCCAGGCGCGAGCCGTCATAGATGCTGGCGTGGCTGTCGGCGTCCAGAAGCAGGTGGTCGCCCCGACCGACCAGGGTCGAGAGCACGCCCAGATTGGCCTGATAGCCCGTGGTGAACACCATGGCGTGCTGGCGGCCATAGAAGGCTTCCAGGGCGCGCTCCAGCTCCACATGGCCCTCATAGCTGCCATTGGCGATGCGCGACCCCGTAGTGCCGGTGCCCCGCTCGCGCACTGCGCGGACCGACTCCTCGACACAGGCCTCGTCAAAGGTCAGGCCCAGATAGTTGTTGGTGCCGAGCAGAATGGTCGGACGGCCGTCGACGACGCCCTCCGTGGGGGAGATGACCGCATCGAACCGGACCCCGAACGGATCGGCCGCCGTATCGCGAAGCGCCTTATAGGCGTCTCTGGACGCCGCGTGCCTATCGAGCAGAGCCATGCTCAAACCTTGTTCCGGATGTTGTCGATAAGCGCCGCGAGATCGCCCACGGTCTGGACTTCGCTCAGGCGGTCGATGGGGATGGAGATGTCGAAGCGATCTTCGAGCTCCATCACGATGTTCATGAGGGCCAGCGAGTCTACGGCGAGGTCGCGCGAGATGTCGGATGACGCGGTCACAAGGACCTCGCGCTCCAGCACGGCCTCAGCGGCCTTCGCCACCTCAAGCACGGTGGGATCTGTCACCAGTTGCATAGAGACCGACTCGCCCCCTAGAACGATCGTCCGTTAACGCCGCATCTTTGGCGCAATATGACGCGGGCGTCAGCACCTGATCGCCTGCTGTAGCGGCGGTTTGCGAAACCTGACGCCGGAGGCCGCATACCCCTGAACCGTATGTAGGAACCCGTCGGCGAGATTAAAGCGGGCCGGCGGAAGTCCGGAAATCTGCTCGCCCGGCGCCACCGACCAGTCCAGGTGCGTCAACTCTCGCAGCTTGCCGAAGGTCAGCATGGGGGCCGATCGACCGCCCCGCGCCGCGCCCATCACGGCGACGACGCCCAGGGCGGCGTTGGGGATCCGCTGGAAGCGGGGCCTGCGGCCAAAGGCGTCCGCCGCCGTCTGGAACACCTCGCGCCAGCCATAGCCCTGGGGGCGAGGATCGGACAGGCTGAGCGTCTGGCCGCCCGGCTGTCCCGTCAGGGCGGCGATCTGCCGCGCCGCGTCCTCGACATGCATCATGGCCATCCGCGCCTTCGGATCGAGAAGCGGCAGGATCGGACTTGCGGCGGCCAGCTGGAAGAGGGGCAGGGTCTCGGCGTCGCCGGGGCCGTAAAGGGCCGGGGGGCGCACGATGGTCAGGCGCTCGCCCAGCACTGCGTGCGCCGCCGTCTCGCCGGCCCGCTTGCTGGCGGCGTAGTCCGAAAGTCCGGGCTCCCGCGCGGCCAGGCTGGAGATCAGCAGCACCGCGCCCTCGGCGCGCTCAGCCACCCGGCGGGCGCCTTGCTCATTGACGATGAAGAAGGCGGCCCGGCTGCGCGCCTTGATCAGGCCAGCCCCATGAATGACGACGTCGGCGCCGGCGCAGGCCCTGTCCAGGGCGCGATCATCTCCCAGATCGCCGGGCACGACCTCGACCTCCAGGCCGCGCCACAGGGGGTGGATAACGTCGCGGCGGGCCAGCACCCGTATGCGCCAGCCGTCGGCCGCGAGCGCGGGCACGAGATAGCGGCCGAGGAACCCCGTCGCGCCGGTGACCGTGACGAGACCCCGTGACACCCTAGGCCGGCTCGGCTTCGGCCAGCCCGGCGAGATACTCAGCCTTGGCCCGCGAACGGCTGAGCTTGCCCGACGAGGTCTGGGGCAGGGCGTGCCCGCCGACAAGGTTCACCTGGGCCTCCACGCCGTGGCGCTGGCGGAGCAGGTCGGTGACCTCGACGGCCAGCTTCTGGCGCGTTTCAGCGTCGCTGCTGCGGGTCTGGACCAGGACGATCACCGCCTCCTCGCCCTCGGCGGGAACGGAGAAGGCGGCGACATCGCCGCTGCGCAGGCCGGCGATCTCGGCCTCAGCGGTCCATTCCAGGTCCTGCGGCCAGATATTGCGGCCATTGAGGATGATCAGGTCCTTGCTGCGCCCGGTCAGGACGATCTCGCCCTCCGACAGATAGCCGAGGTCGCCGGTGTCGAGCCAACCCTCGGCGCCCAGGACGCGGGCGGTGGCGTCGGGGTCCTGGAAGTAGCCGCTCATCAGGCTGGGGCCGCGGGCGAAGACCCGACCGGTCCGGCGCTCCGGCAGGATCTCGCCCCGCTCGCCGCGGACCTGAAGCTCGTGCCCCGGCAGGGGCGGCCCGCAGCGGGCGAACTCCCGGACGCGGGGCGAGGGCGCGCCTGAGGCCGCCACGCCGTCGCGCTCCAGGCGGTGCACATCCAGTCGCTCGGTGACCAGGCCCTTGCCCAGGGGCGCCATGGTCAGGGCCAGCGTCGCCTCGGCCATGCCATAGCTGGCCACGAAAGCCTGGGGGTCGAAGCCCGCCGCCGCGAAGCGCGCGGCGAAGTCCCGCAGGGGCTTGGTGCGGACCATGTCGCCGCCGAGGCCGGCGATCCGCCAGCGCGACAGGTCATAGCCTTCGAGGCTGGCGTTCTCGGCCCGCCGCGCGCAGAGCTCGTAGCCGAAGGTGGGGCTGTAGGAGATGGTCGTACCGTTCTTGCCCATAAGGTCGAGCCAGAGCAGCGGACGGCGGACAAAGGCGCCGGTGGGAAAGCGCGTGCTGCCGGACGAGAACTGGAGATAGCAGGGGCTGTCTGGCCCGATCTCCGGCAACGCTTGTCCGGTGGGCTGTGGCAGGTCGACCAGGGCGCCGGCGAACTGCATCGGGCGAACCGCGGCGGTTTCGGACGCAACGGGCGCACCCCAAATCACCACCCGATCAGTGAATCACAGGTCGAAAAGCGGAGATACAACAAACCGATCGGCCCGCGCAATTCGCAAGCTTTTGCGCACCCAATCCCCAAAACTTGCGAAAACGAATATCTGAAATCGCCGGGATTGACCGTCAAATCAAGGCGTTGATATTTTTCACGAGCGACTTCGGACTTATTTTAAGCACCGACCAGTGGCTGGTCGCGCGACCCGAGGGAGGGGCATTGCCTCAGGCGTGAACGGCGTTATGGTAATGGCCATTACCGTCAGCATAGAGGCAATAATGCCTAGCGACTGAGGGGGGAAACATGAAAAATTGCAAGAATCTACGATTCGCCTTCGCGAGCGGCGCATCCGCGCTCGCTCTGGCTGCGGCCTCGCCTGGTTGGGCGCAAGACACCGGCTTCACCATTGAAGAGCTGGTGGTGACGGCTGAAAGGCGCGATCAGCGCCTTCAGGATGTGCCCGTGGCCGTGACGGCCTATACAAGTGAGCGGCGCGACGTGCTTGGGGTAGCCAACGTCGAGGATTTGGCGCGTGTATCGCCGAGCGTCACTTATACCAACAACGACCGCCTCTCGATCCGAGGCTTTGGTCGCCTGACCAATGCTATCGGAACCGATCCTTCCGTAGCGCTGTACTCCGACGGAATATTCTCAAACTCCATGGCTGATGCAGCCACGCCGTCACTGTTTATCGAACGCACGGAGATTCTGCGTGGACCGCAAGGCACGCTGTACGGACGTAATTCCATCGGCGGGGCGCTGAACATCATCGCCAAGCGTCCAACGGAGGATTTCAACGGTGAGGTCCGTGCCGTTCTTGGGAACTACGGCACCTGGCGAACCGACGCCTTGGTTCGTGGACCGATCACGGATGGCCTACGCTTCCTTCTCGGGGGCTCTCTGGAGCGCCGAGAGGAAGGCTTCTTCGAGAACCTCGGGCCTGCCGGCGATTCCAGCGCTGTTAAACGGTACATAGTCGAGGCCCAGCTGGAAGCCGATCTTGGCGAGAACATCACGGCCCGCCTGCGCTATACGAAATTCGACTGGGATGACAGCTTCGGCGTTGGCAACGTCCACGAGTCGATCACGAGCCGCTACGACACCACGTCTCCGACCGGTCTCGGCAATGCTGGCCTCTACTACAATCCGACCTTCGGCTTCGCAGGAACTAATCCGGCGATGACCGACCCCTACAAGATCAGCACCAACCAGACGAGTGAAGGTAAGCTCAGTAATCATGAGCGATTGCACTTAGACCTTACCTGGGATCTTGACGGCATGACCCTCAAGTATCTGGCCGGCTACCAATCCTATCTCTACGACACGGCTGGGGACGAGGATCGTTCATCGCGCACCGGCCTATTCAGCGTGCCGACCGCGACGCCTTTCGGCGCCTACACCGCTACGGGCGTGTCGCCAGACCAGAGGTTCTTCTACCGCGAGGACCAAAAATGGTACTCCAACGAGATCAACCTGTCATCGAACACGGGCGGGCCACTGCGCTGGATCGCCGGTCTGTACCAGTATCATCAAACCTACGCGCAACCCCAGGGCCAGCGGGTCCTTAACGATCCGGCCGTTCAGAACCCGATCAATCTGGCGACCAGTGGCCCGGCGGCACCGAACCCGATGGGGAACTATCTCTTCGTAGACGGTACGCTTGAGGTGGATTCTTACGCGGCCTTTCTTCAGGTCGACTATGATATCACCGATACCATCACGTTTACGGGTGGTATCCGGTACACGGTCGATGAGAAGTCGGGTACAGACTCGGCTCGCTACGTGTCGCGCACCAACACCACGACCACCATCCTGGCCGCCGCGGGGATACCGGCCGCCGTCGGCCAAGGGATCGCGGTGGATTTGACAACCTTTGCCATATGCGGCGGCCCAACCATCGCGTCCTGCCTGGCCAACCCGTTGTACGCCAATGTACGTGAGCTCTCAGGCGGTGGTCTGACGCGTGACCTGTCGGGCGACTACGACGCCTGGACCGGGACCTTGGGTCTGCAATGGCAGCCGGACAGCGGCACCAACGCCTACGCCCGTTACAGCCGCGGTTATAAGTCGGGTGGTTGGCAGGCCTCGAGCGGCCTCGCTCCGATCCCCTATGCTGATCCCGAATATGTTGACAACTTCGAGCTCGGGCTGAAGAAAAATGTGGGGCGGCGCTTCCAACTGAATTCTGCGCTGTTCTACGCGGACTATCAGGGTTTTCAGGCGCCGCTGACCGTGGTTCTTAACCCCGCGGCGGGCTTAACGGGCAGTCAGTTCGTGAATCTGGACGCTGTGAGTTGGGGCCTTGAGATGGAGGCCCAGTGGGCTCCGATCGATCATCTGCAGATTTTCGCGAGCTATTCGTACCTCAATACCGAGATTAAGAGCGGCTGCTGCTTCGTCGATACAGCCGACCCGAAGGCTCTGCAGGCGGGCGCGCGACCTACGGGCGTCGTGTTGCCGAACGGAAGCAGGCTCCAGACCCTCGTTGGGAACAGGCTTCCCATAACTCCGGAGAACAAACTCAACCTAGGACTGAATTACACAGTCGAGTTGGCTGAGGGCAATCTCGTACTTGGGGCCACCTACACCTTCACCGACGAGCAACAGGCCGTCGTTTTTGCTCAGCCGGGCTTCCGCTCGCCATCGAACGAAGTCGTCGACTTCCGGGCGCTTTGGAAGGACGTCGACGATCGCTACACGGTGATCGGTTACGTCAAGAACGCCTTTGATGAGTTGGCCTATCAGGACTTCCGAACCGGAGCCCCCTCGGCCAGCGGAATCCAGCGCACCACATTGAAGCCGAACTTTCCTCGGACCTATGGGATAGAATTCCAGTACCGGTTCTAAGCCAACAGTGGGCCGTTTCCGAGCGATAGCAGGGAGACGGTCCACCCCTTCCGTTGGTGGCAAGTTGCCTGGTCAGGTGACCTGCCCCCTCCGGTCCCTCGATCGTTGTGGGACCCAGGGGTTTGATAGTTGATCTGCAGCGCTGGCGGTGGCGGCCGGGCGCCATAACCTTTGAGGTTGCGCAGCCGACCGGCCGCGGGGTTCAGCCGCACTGCTTCCGGCATTAGGCCGCTATGCGCTGAGTGGGGCCGCAGATTTGTTGTAGTCGCGCCGCCAGCGCTCGATTACGGCCCGGGCGTTCGCTGGGTGGGCGAAGACCTTCTCGTTCAGGCCCTCGTCGTGCAGCTTGCCGTTGAAGCTCTCCACGAAGCCATTCTGCTGTGGTTTGCTCGGCGCGATGTAGTGCCAGCCGGTCCCGGTGCGGTTGGTCCATTCCAACATCGCACGGCTTGTCATTTCCGTGCCGTTGTTGCTGACGATGGTGGGTGGCATTCCATGCCGGGCGATCAGGCCGCGTGCCATGCGATGGCCGCCGATCGAGGTGTCCACGATCAGCGCCAGGGCCTCGCGGGTGAAGTTGTCGACGGCGCACACCAGCTCTTCGACGGGCGTAAGATACGCATCCTGGCGATCATCGACACCTTCAGTCGGTGTTCGCCTGCGCTGGATCCCGGCTTCGCCTACAAGGCCTGCGACGTCGTCCAGACGCTCGAACTGGCCGGCAAAGCGGTGGGCTATCCACGGGTCATCCGCGTCGACAATGGCCCTGAATTCGTTTCCCGCGACCTGGATCTCTGGGCCTATCAGCGGGGCGTCACCCTGGACTTCAGCCGCCCAGGCAAGCCGACGGACAATGCGTTTGCAGAGTCCTCCAACGGCAAGGTCCGGGCTGAATGCCTGAACACCGCCTGGTTCATGTCCCTCGACGACGCCTGATCAAAATGCGAGGCTTGGCGTAGGGACTACAACGAACATCGTCCCCACAGCGCGATCGGCGACAAGTGCCCGATCGAGCTCATGAATGGCGCCGGGACACATGGCCCACCCGACGCCTGACCGGCGAGAAATCCCGGCCCGACCTGGTCCAAGGTTGGGGGGCAGGTCCGGCGCAAGACCAACCCCCGGCCATCCCTCGCTGCTCTCCCGCGAGCCTAACAACCCGTTCCGACGTTAATCGCCTTGAATTCGCCGCCATCAGGCGCCCAACTCTTCAGTCGGAGAATATTCCGCAGGAGTTTCGAATGATCGGCAGCATCTCGGTCAAGTTGGGGCGGAAAGTATATTCCGCCACCCTTGAATACGACAGCCTTATCGGCCGCGGGTTGAGGGGTGTCCGGCGCCGGCTTGAGACCCAGCTCGGCTCTCCTTTGGGAGATGTTCCGGCTTTTGCAATCGCCCAGACGATCGAGGACGTGACCGTTGAGGTCGATGCCCCTGGGTATGCCATAGGCGACATGGTCCTGGAGGCCACTCCCACGCGTTTGCGTCTGCGAGCGGCCGGCCGTCTAGGGCGGTCCGGGAACATTGGGCGTCCGTTCGACCTGAGCGTCGATCTCCCGGAGCCGGTCGATCCCGACGAGGTGACGGCGACCCTCGAAGACGGCGTTCTGACCGTGAGAATGATCAAGGCCGCGTGGGTGCGCGGGGAAGCAAGACGTGTTCCCGTGCGCGAAACCTCAATCCCGCCGGAACAGGCGACTCACGAAGGCGGCCAGGCCCACGCCTGACAGGATGACGATGGCGATCCGAGCGACCGCGGCGGCCTGATCGTCCTTCGCGACGATGACGACGGCGGCAGCGACGATAAGGGCCGCGACCACGATCCCGAGCGACAGGGTATCGGCGGCCCGTCTGACCGCTCGCGGCAACTCGGCCAGGTCTGAACTTGAGACCTGGATGACAATGCCCTCACGGCTGATGCGCCCGATACCGCGCCGGATCGCTTCTGGCCCGATGGCGAGGATCTGATCTAGTTCCTTGAACGTCCGGAAGGCGCGGGTGGCGAGCGCTTTCGGCGCAAACCGAGATGCGAAAGCCCGGAGAACCACTGGCGCGATAGCGGCGACGACATCGAGGTCGGGATCGAGCGTCCTCGCCAAGCCTTCGGCGATGCCCAGAGCGCGCATGAGCAGCAGCAGGTCCGGCGGCAACGTCAGTGCGTTTTCTCGGGCGATGGAGATGAATTCGGTGATCGCCTCCGCAAGCCGGATCGGTCGCCCGGAATCCGCGGCGTAACGCAGGAAGAATCGCTCGACACCTTGTTCAAGGCCGGGCGGCGGGGGTCCCGAGCGGCCAGCCCATTCCATCAGCACATCAGAGACCGCCGCTACGTCGGCATCCACGAGGGAGCCGAGGACCACGAGGACCTGCTCTCGCCTTTTCGCCGAGAGCCGCCCGACGGAGCCGAAGTCCAACAGCGCCAGACGACCATCCGGAGTCACCAGAATATTTCCTGGATGAGGGTCCGCGTGGAACACCCCGTCCAGCAGGATCATCCCCAGCAGCCCCCTCGCCGCATCGGGCGCCAAGGCGCGCGCCAGGGCAGGCTCTTCGTTGCGGAACGCGGCGTTAGGACTGCGGCCACGGACGCGTGCGCTGACCATGGTCCTTTCCGTGGTAAATCGCTCATGAACGAGCGGCACATGGAAGACGGTTGCGCGTCTGCGGACCTCCGCTTGATTGCGAGCCTCGATCCGAAAATCGATCTCCTCGAGAAGGGCTTCGCTGAGCTCCGTCACGACACGCACAGGCTGATGTCGACGCAGTGCCGGGGCGCGACGCTCGATGACGCGGGCAGCGGCCAACAGTAGCCGCAGATCAGCGCGCATGACCGCCTCAATCCCCGGCCTGCGAACCTTGAGAACGACATCTTCACCGGTCATGAGCCGCGCGGCGTAGACCTGGGCAATGGACGCAGCCGCAATTGGCGTCGTCGAAAATTCGGCGAAAAGCTCTTCCGGCGGCGCGCCCAGATCGATCGTCAGCTGTTCGCGCAAATGGTCGAAGGGCACTGGAGCCACGTCGTCGTGAAGCCGGCCGAGCCGCTCGGTCAGCTCTGGCGGAAGCAGGTCGGACCGTGTCGCCATGATCTGGCCTAGCTTCACGAATGTAGGGCCTAGGGCCTCAAGTGCCGCAACGAAGGCCTCATATGCCGAGCCCTCGTTCGCCTCGTCGGAAGCCGCGCCCCGGAGCAGACCCAGCCGCACCAAGACCGGCCGCGCGGCTGTAGGGGCTAAGGTGTGGATCACCTTAGCGAGACGACGATAGTCGTTGGGCGAAAGGGTCAAGGGTGACATAGAGCCTCGATGCTTGGTCGGCCCTGGGGGCGCAAGACCCTGGGCTCGAACCGGTGGGCCCCTCACGGGTTATCTCTGGCGGCCCATGTGGAGGATCAGTTTTTGACTAGCTACATGATCGGCGGGCTGAGCGCTCTCATGATTGTGGCGGGCGTTGCGGGCCTGACTTTCGCCATCAGACGCCTTCGAGATTAGAAGGCAGAGGATTATGCATTTGAGTTCACTCGCGATGATGGTGATCAAGCGAACGGTGAGGTGATCCTCCCCCGTTTTGGTGGACTGATCTTCCGCCGAAGTAGTGGACGGGGTTAGGCGGCTCTGCGCTCGGCGGCGGCTGGGGCTGATGTAGCCCAGGGCTGAGTGCAGGCGACGGGGATTGTTAGAAGCCCTCGATGTAGTGGAACAGATCCCGGCGGGGCTGGTTGCGCGTGGCATAGACCCGATGATGGACCCGTTCGGTCTTGAGGGTGGGGAAGAAGCTCTCCATTGGGGCGTTGTCCCAGCAGTCGCCCTTGCGGCTCATCGA
>JAHUZY010000101.1 GCA_019264505.1 Phenylobacterium sp.
GCCCAACACCTTCTCGGCCATGAAGGCGGTCTTGCTGAAGAAGGCGAACGGCAACAGCACGAAGCCGGCGAGCGTCACCAGCTTGAACTCGATCAGCGTCACGAAAATCTGGATCGCCAGGATGAAGAAGGCGATGACGACAAGCGCCCAAGCGAGCAGCAACACGACGATCTGAACGAAGTTGGTGAAGAATGAGATTGGACCGACCAGCTCGCCCGCAGCAACGACCAGCGGCTCACCCGCATCCAAGCCGGTCGCGGCGATGAAGCCGGGGCGCATGAAGTCGGCGATGCTCATGGCATCGCCCGTCGCCTTCAAGCCCAGCCCGGCGAAAGACTGGAACACGATCGTCGCCAGTGTCGAGAAATTGCCGATGATGAAGGCAAAGACGCCGATGTAGAGCGTCTTTTTGATGAGGCGCTGAAGCACGTCCTCGTCGGCGCCCCATGCCCAGAACAGACCGGCAATCGTCAGGTCGATGGCGATCAGCGTGGTCGAAAGGAACGCGATCTCGCCGCCGAGCAGTCCGAACCCGCTGTCGATGTAGGTCGTGAAAACCTGTAGGAAGTTGTCGATGATGCCGGTGTCGTTCACCGCTGATTGCCTTCCCTGCCGAAGAACCGGCGTTGATGCGCCGCCCATGCCGCCTCGCAGCCGGAATCCGGCATGGTGAGCGCGCGGCAACGCGCGAGTTCCGCCGCTAAGGGATCGCGCTCGGCGCGTGCCGCCACGGCGTTGGCCGCCTCCGGCACGCGCGGCTCGGTGACGGCGGCGATCACCGCCACCGTCATCATGAGCCCTGCCAGCGTGGCGACGCCGGCGATCTTGACGGCTGCCGACATCGGCTCAGTTGCCGAGGAAGCGGCGGAGGCGCTCGCGCCCCTCGGCTTCGGCGGCTGCATTTCGCGCCGCCTCCAGCGATTGCGCTCGGCCTTGAGCGGCCAGCAACGCCGCGATGTCGGCGAGCTGCTGCGATTGCAGCGCGAGAAGCTGGTTGCCGGCCGGAGCCGCTTGGAGCGCGCCTTGAGATGATTGGCTCGCCGACACGAGGCGGTTCATCGTCGCGCGCGAGCCGTCGATATTTCCAACGACGCCGGCCTGAACGCGGAGCGCGTCCTGAAACGCGCCTACGCTGGTCTCCCACCGCTCGCGCGCATTTGCGACGAGCTGCCGTTGCGGGACCGACATGGCGCCGGCTGTGTATCGGCTGGTGAAAGCCTGGTCGATCTGGCCCAAGTCATAGGCGATGCGCTGCGCCTGGCCGAGCAACTGCTGGGTCTGGCGCACCTGGCCCTGCAACTCGGCGAGCGAGGATTGCGGGAGGCTCGCCAGATTGCGGGCCTCGTTGAGCAACGAAGTCGCCTGATTCTGTATCTGGCGAATCTGATTGTTGATCTGCTCCAGCGTGCGCGCGGCGGTCAGCACGTTCTGCGCATAGTTGGTCGGGTCATAGACGATCCCGCCGAACTGCGCGTAGGCCGGCACGGGCGCCGCGATCGGCGCGATGGTCGCGGTGGCGAGGACGCCGGCCAGAATGGCGCGGCGCAGGGGAAGTCGGGTCATAGCGGTAACTCCTGCTGGCGGGGGGGAAGAAGCTCGATCGCCCAGGCGCAGCCGCGATGGCGCAGCCATTCGGCCGCGAATGCGGTTTGGCCGTGAGTCTCGATGATGTCGGCGATGCGGAGCTGATCGGCCTTGGCCGACGCGGCGGCGAAGGCCAGCGCGACCTCGCCCAGCCCCAGCTCGAACAGCCGGTTGCCGCGCCGCGACTGGCAATAATAGTCGCGCTTGGGTATCGCCCGGCTGAGGATTTCGATCTGGCGGGCGTTAAGCCCGAACCGCTCGTAGATGGCGGCGATCTGCGGCTCGGCGGCGCGCTCGTTCGGCAGGAAGATGCGCGTCGGGCAGCTTTCGATGATGGCCGGGGCGATGCTCGACGTTTCGATGTCCGCAAGGCTCTGCGTGGCAAAGACGACGCTGGCGTTCTTCTTGCGAAGGGTCTTCAGCCACTCGCGGAGCTGCGCTGCGAAGTCCGGGCTGTCGAGAACCAGCCAGCCCTCGTCGATGATGATGAGTGTGGGCGAGCCGTCCAGCCGCCCGCCGATCCGGTGGAACAGGTAGGACAAAACGGCGGCGGCGGAGCCGGCGCCGACCAGTCCTTCGGTCTCGAACGCCTGCACGGCGGCTTCGCCCAAGCGCTCGTCCTCGGCGTCGAGAAGCCGGCCCCACGGCCCGCCGATGCAATACGAGGCGAGCGCCTGTTTGAGCTGCTGGTTCTGCAACAGCACGGCAAGGCCGGTCAGCGTGCGTTCGCTAACCGGCGCCGACGCCAGGGAGTTGAGCGCCGACCAGATATGCTCCTTAGCCTGCGGATCGACCGCGACGCCTTCGGACGCGAGGATCGCCGCCAGCCATTCCGCCGCCCACGCTCGCTCGGCCGGATCGTCGATGCGGGCGAGCGGTTGGAGCTGCACCCCGTCGCCGGTTTCGTCGGCAAGCATTCCGCCGAGATCCTGCCAGTCGCCGCCCATGCCGATCGAGGCGGCGCGGATGCTGCCGCCGAAGTCGAAGGCAAAGACCTGGCTGTTCTCGTAACGGCGGAACTGCATCGCCATCAGCGCGAGCAGGACCGATTTGCCGGCGCCGGTCGGGCCGACAATCAGCGTGTGGCCGACATCGCCGACGTGAAGGGAAAACCGGAACGGGGTCGAGCCTTCGGTTCTTGCGTAGAGCAAGGGGGCTGCACCGAAATGCTCGTCCCGTTCCGGCCCCGCCCATACTGCTGACAGGGGGATCAGGTGGGCGAGATTGATGGTGGAAATCGGGGGCTGGCGAACATTGGCGTAGGTGTGGCCGGGAAGGCTGCCCAGCCACGCCTCGATCGCGTTCATGCCCTCGGGAATGACGGTGAAATCGCGGCCCTGAATAACCTTCTCGACGAGCCTCAGCTTCTCGGCCGCGATGGCGGGATCGCGGTCCCACACCGTCACCGTGGCGGTGACATAGGCCATGCCGGCATAGTCGGCGCCCAGCTCCTGCAAGGCGGTGTCGGCGTCGGCGGCCTTGTTCGAGGCGTCGCTGTCGAGCAGCGTGCTCGCCTCGTTGGTCATCACCTCCTTCAAGATGGCGGCGACGGATTTGCGCTTGGCGAACCACTGGCGACGGATGCGGGTAAGCAGCTTCGTCGCGTCGGTCTTGTCGAGCATGATCGCGCGGGTGGACCAGCGATAGCCGAACGCCAGTCGGTTCAGCTCGTCGAGCAGCCCCGGAAACGTCGAGCTGGGAAAGCCGGTAATGGTGAGGATGCGGAGATGATGGTCGCCCAGGCAAGGTTCCAGCCCGCCGGTCAACGGCTCATCGGCGAGCAGCGCGTCGAGGTGCATCGGGGTTTCCGGCACGCGCACACGCTGTCGCCGCGTCGAGATCGTCGAGTGGAGGTAGGTCAGCGTCTCGCCGTCATCGAGCCAGCGGACCTCGGGCACGAAACCCTCGACCAAATTGAGCACGCGGTCGCTACGATCGGTGAAGCCTTTGAGCAGCTCCCACGGATCGACGCCGGTGGTGGACCGGCCCTCGTAAAGCCAGCCTTCGGCCCGCGCGGCGTCCTCGGCCGGCGGCATCCACAGCAACGTCAGGAAATAGGCGCTCTCGAAATGCGCGCCTTCCTCACGGAACTGTTCGCGGCGCTCCATATCGACCAGCGCAGAAACGGGATCGGGAAACTCGGACTCGGGGTAATCGAGCGCGGGACTGCGCTGCGCCTCCACGAAGATCGCCCAACCGGAGCCCAGGCGCCGGAGTGAACTGTTCAAGCGTGCCGTGGTGGCGACCAGCTCGGCCGGCGTCGCACTGTCGAGATCAGGGCCGCGGAAGCGTGCGGTGCGCTGGAACGAACCGTCCTTGTTGAGCACGACACCTTCGCCGACCAACGCGGCCCAAGGCAGGAAGTCCGCAAGGTACGCGGCCTTGCTGCGATATTCGCGCAAGCTCATCATGGCTGCATCCATGTCGGGAAGCGGAGATGGCGCCGGGCCACGTCCACGAACTGCGGATCGCGTCGTGCAACCCATACGGAAAGCGCGTGGCCGATCGCCCAGATGACCAGGCCGGCGATCCAGAGACGCAGGCCGAGCCCGATCGCGCCGGCCAGCGTCCCGTTGACGATGGCGAGCGACCGCGGCGCGCCGCCGAGCAAAATCGGCTCGGTCAGCGCCCGGTGGACGGGGGCATAGAAGCCCGCGATCGGTTCGGCTGCGTCCTGCATCAGACGAGCGCCCCGCCGCCGAACGAGAAGAACGACAGGAAGAAGCTCGACGCGGCAAAGGCGATGCTGAGACCGAACACGATCTGGATCAGCCGGCGGAAGCCGCCGGAAGTATCGCCGAAAGCCAGCGTCAGGCCGGTCACGATGATGATGATGACCGCGACGATTTTCGCCACCGGCCCCTCGATGCTTTCGAGGATGCTTTGCAGCGGCGCTTCCCACGGCATCGACGATCCGCCCGCGTGGGCCGGAACGGCAAAGGTCAGCGCGACGACGCTGGCGGTGGTGGCGAGCATGGCGCGACGCGCGCCATGCCGAATGGCATGGATCATGGCAGGTCTCCGGGCTGGGGTTTGGGAAGCAGGGTAAGGCGGTAGTCGCCGGTCGCGGCGTCGAGTCCTTCGACGCGGGCCAGCTCGGCGAGACGCCGGCCGTGCGCGTCACGGACCAGCACGGCGATCAGGTCGATGGTCTCGGCGATCAGCGCGCGAGGGACTGTCACGACCGCCTCTTGAACGAGTTGCTCCATGCGGCGGAGCGCGCCAAGTGCGGTGCCGGCGTGAATGGTTCCGATGCCGCCCGGATGGCCGGTGCCCCAGGCTTTGATGAGGTCGAGCGCCTCGGCGCCGCGCACCTCTCCGATCGGGATGCGATCCGGCCTAAGCCGTAACGACGAACGGACCAGCTCGGACAGCGACACCACGCCGTCCTTCGTCCGCATGGCGACGAGGTTGGGCGCAGCGCATTGCAGCTCGCGCGTGTCTTCGATCAGAACGATGCGGTCGGTCGTCTTGGCGACTTCGGCCAAGAGCGCGTTGACCAGCGTGGTCTTGCCGCTGCCGGTGCCGCCGGCGACGAGAATGTTGGCGCGAGCCGATACGCCTTCGCGCAGCGCCGTCGCCGCGTCGGCCGACATGATCCCGGCGGTGGCGTAGTCGTCAAGCGTGAACACCGCGACGGCGGGCTTGCGGATAGCGAAGGCGGGAGCCGCTACGACAGGCGGCAGCAAGCCCTCGAATCGTTCGCCGCCCTCGGGCAGTTCTGCCGACACGCGGGGACTGCGCGCATGAACCTCGACGCCGACATGATGAGCGACCAGGCGCACGATGCGTTCGCCATCGGCGGCGGTCAGCGTCTCGCCGGTATCGCTAACGCCTTCGCCGAGCCGATCGAGCCACAACCTCCCGTCCGGGTTTAGCATCACCTCGATCACGGTCGGGTCGTCCAGCCATGCCGAGATCGACGGCCCGAGCGCGGTGCGCAGCATCCGCGCGCCGCGCGTCTTGGCCTCGGATCGGATCGGATGAACGGTCAAGGAACTGGCCCTGCGAAGGGCCGGGCGAACCGCCGCCCGGCTGTCGGGGCACAGCAAGAGACGCATAAATACTTCTGCCGCAACAGCTACTTGCTGGCGTAGTAGAGGGGGCGGCAGATACGTGGTCGGCGGCGGAATTGCTTTTCGACTACGCGGTGGTTGGCGTGTCTATTCAGTCCGACTCAGTCGAAGTGGAGCGCGGCCAGACATCTTCCGGTATCTCGTCCCTCAAGCTCTTGCCGCTGGCGAAGCGCCGGCCGAGCGTCTCGACGAAACCCTCGTAGCGCTTGCGTCCCTTCACCTGCGCGGCCGCTTGATCCTCGTCGGGCAATGGCGGCGTCACCGTCAGCCAGAACCGCACAAACAACGTCAGTGCCTCAATCGTGAGTCCGGTGTCGCGCTCAAGCCGCTGGACCTGACGCGACAAGCGATCGAGCCGTCGAGCGAACGCCGCCTCCATCCGGTCGGCGCCGTCCGGCGAGAGGTAGGAGGCGACCGCCGCCTCCACGATTGCCGAGCGAGAGATGCGGCGGCGGATCGCCAGCTCGTCAACCTGCTTGGCGAGCGCTGGCGGAAAATAGACATTGAGCCGGACGCGCATGATCGCCGCCTACAGCTCGATACCATCGCCGGGGTCGAGCGACGCTTGCCGCGCGAGCCCCTGCATCCGGCGCCGCACCGCCGCCTGCCGCGCGGCGTCGTCGGGTTCGTCGTCCATGATCGCAAACTCCTGCGCGGGCGGTGGCGAGGTCTCGGGCGCGATGGCGA
>JAHUZY010000166.1 GCA_019264505.1 Phenylobacterium sp.
TGGGGGGAGAACCCCGATGCTCAGACGAGGTTCCCCGCCGGGGCGTCGCGCGCCTCGCCGGCATGATGTTCAGAACGACCTGAGGCCTCGGCGGTGGAGAACACCTCCTCCTGGCCGTCGTCCTGCAGGCCGGCGCGGGCCGCCGACACGTCCTGCTCGGCCTGCGCCAGCACAAGGCGCAGGGCGGCGGCTTCGTCTTCAGCCTCGACGATGGCCCGGCGGAGGGGCGCGGCGTCGGGGCGGGTCCCCAGGCGGACTTCGATCACCCATGGGGTCGGCATGGCGGACTCCTTCAAAACACAGGCGTTGAACGAGTGAGACCGCAGACCGGCTCCGCCGACGGGCCGCAAGCATGAAAAAAGGGCCGGCGCGGACGCCGACCCTTGTTCCATTCAGACAAGTCTGAAGCGGATTAAGCCGCTTGCAGATTGGCCGCGGACATCTTGCCGTTGCGGGCGTCGCGCTGCATTTCAAAGCCGAGCTTCTGGCCCTCGTGCAGCGAAGCCATGCCGGCGCGCTCCACGGCTGAAATGTGAACGAAAACGTCGGCGCCGCCGTCGTCAGGCTGGATGAAGCCGAAGCCTTTTTGGCCGTTAAACCACTTCACGGTTCCGGTGCTCATGTTGATCCCTTTCCGGGTCTAAATATTCACGCGACCAAGAGCGGTCGCGCGATCAAATTTTCGGAGAGGGTCGAGAAGTCCAGACGTCGTACGAAGTGCGCAGCGGTGGATTATAGGCGAGCCAAAACGATATTCGATAGCCCAAGATCGCACGAAATCGGGCCTGAAAGCAAGATTATTTTCCCTAAGGTTCGGACTTACAGCGGAAATTCCTATATACTCATTCTTCACAACACGTTCTGGCCGCCGGCCCTCATTGCGTTTTTCGCCCTGTGGTGGTCGCGGTCGGACCTTACGGGAGCCTGCCATGCGCGAAATTCGGGATCGGATCGTTTTCACAGTGGCGCGCCATGACGGCTACTGGGCCGTCGAGCAGGATGGCGCCTTCTCTGACCACAGCCTCGACAAGGAAGAAGCCAAGGCCGCGGCCAACAAGCGGGCCCGCGCCTCCCAGGACAAGGGCGTGCCTTGCCTGGTGCGGGTCAGCGGCGAACACGGCTTCTTCGCCACGGCCTGATCAAAAACTGACGGAGCGCGCCCTACTGGCTAGGGGGCGGAGGCATCTCGCTGCCGCTGGGCTGCGATCCCGGCTCGCTATAGGCCTCCGCGGGCGCGCCGCCCGGCTGTCCATAGGCGGGCGTCTGGTCGGCGCTTCCGCCGCTCATCGCCCCCTGTGGCGGCGTATCTAGGGTCCCGGCCTCGTTGTCCACCACGGCGAGGTCCGCCCCGGTGGTGGCAGGCTCGCCCTGACCGCAGGCGGCGATCAGCAGACCCGCGGCGGACAGCGCGCCGGCCAAGCCAAGGCGGGGGCGGGGTTGGGTCGTCATCATCTGCAAGCTCCTCTGGTTAAGAGGCCAATGCGCCGCTCATGGCGAAGGTTCCCGCGATGCGGCGCGGCGACTGTGCAAGGCATGGGCGCCTGGGGAGATGGGGAAGCCGCCACGCCCTTCCGTCCTGACCCCAAACCTGTGCCATACTAAAAGGGAGACTCACCGCGCGGCGCGCATATCCGGCCTTGAGGGATTCCGACCATGACCGTTCAGTCCTCCACCCCCGTTTGGCGTTCCGCACGACTTGGCCTCATGGCCGCCGCCATGGCGCTGTTGGTCGCCGCCTGCGGCCAGCAGGCCAGCGAAGAGGCGTCAGCCAGCGACGCTCCGGCTCCGCCGGCGGTGGCCGAGCGGCAGGAGGGCTTCAAGGCGCTCGGCGCCTCCTTCAAGCTCATCAATGACCAGTTGAAGACCGACGCGCCGGACATGGCGCAGATCGTCCCGCCGGCGGAGCGTATGAACGTCCTGGCCAGCCAGATCCCGACCTGGTTTCCCGCCGGGACGGGCCCTGACGATGGGGTGAAGACGGACGCCCTGGCGACCGTCTGGACGGACCCGGAAGGTTTCGCCGCCGCCCAGACCCGGCTGGCCACGGCCACCACCCGGCTGCAGGAGCTGGCGCTCGCGGGCGACACTGAGGGTCTGCGGGAACATGTGAAGATGGTCGGCGCCAGCTGCGGCGGCTGTCACGACAACTTCCGCGTCGAGCAGTAGCGGTGACGGGCCGTACCGACCTGGTCAAGGTCTGGGATCTTCCCACTCGCCTTGTCCACTGGGCCCTGGCGGTCCTCGTGGTGGTGGCCTGGCTGACGGCCGGCGAGCGCATGGATATCCATCGCTACGCCGGCTACGGCATTCTGGGCCTGGTGGTGTTCAGACTCTACTGGGGCGTGGCGGGGGGATCGACGGCCAGGTTCTCAGAGTTCGTGAAAGGGCCTGGCGCAGTCCTGGCCTATGTGCGGGGCTGGCGCGGCGCGCCGGCGAGCTTTGGACACAACCCCTTGGGCGCGCTCAGCGTCCTGCTGCTGGTGGTCCTGTTGATCTCTCAGGTCGGGCTCGGCCTGTTCACGGTCGATATCGATGGCATGGAGTCAGGTCCCTTCGCCCGCTTCGTCACCTTCGACACCGGGCGGACCGCCGCCGAGCTGCATGAGTTGAACTTCCGCCTGTTGCAGGCCGCCGTGGCGCTGCATCTCGTGGCCATCGCCGCCTATGCCGTCTTCAAGCGGCGCAACCTGGTGAAGCCCATGGTGACCGGCCAGGACGCCACCCCTGGGCTTGAGGGCGAGCTGCGCCCGGCGCCCCTGTGGCGGTTGGCGCTCGGCGTGGTGATCGCCGTCTTGGTGGTGGTGCTGATCGCCCGCGCAGGCTAGTCAGCCGCCTCATGATCCTGACCCTATCCTGCGCCGACCGGCCCGGCATCGTGGCCTGCGTGGCGAGCTTCCTGTTCGACCGCGGCGGCAACATCATCGACGCCCAGCAGTTCGGCGACGTCGAAACCGACCGCTTCTTCATGCGGGTGGTGTTCGAGGCTGGCGACACCACGGCCGAGACCCTGCGCGAGGCTTTCGCCCCCATTGGCGTCGAGTTCGGCATGAACTGGACCCTGCGCGACCCCAAGGTGCGCCGGAAGGTGATGATCCTGGCCTCCCAGGCCGACCACTGCCTGTCGGACCTGGTCTGGCGCTGGCGCAGGGGCGAACTGCCCATGGATATCTGCGCGGTGGTGTCGAACCACCCGGCCGACACCTATTCCAGCATCGATCTGAGCGGTCTGCCCTTCCACCACCTGCCGGTGAACCGCGACACCAAGCTGGAGCAGGAGGCCGCGGTCTGGTCGCTGGTCCAGTCCACCGGGGCCGAGCTGGTGGTGCTCGCCCGCTACATGCAGATCCTGTCCGACGGCCTAGCGGCCAAGCTGGAGGGGCGCTGCATCAACATCCACCACTCCTTCCTGCCGGGCTTCAAGGGCGCGCGGCCCTATCATCAGGCCCACGCCCGCGGGGTGAAGGTGATCGGGGCCACCGCCCACTATGTCACCGCCGACCTCGACGAGGGCCCGATCATCGAGCAGGACATGGAGCGGATCAGCCACCGCGACACGCCCGCCGCCCTGATCCGCAAGGGTAGAGACATCGAGCGCCGGGTGCTGGCCCGGGCGGTGCGCTGGCACCTGGAGGACCGGGTGCTGCTGAACGGCGCCAAGACGGTGGTCTTCACCGACTAAGACGGACCTCAGTAGGATCGCGGCAGGCCCAGGACGTGCTCGGCCAGATAGGCCAGGATCAGGTTCGTCGAGATCGGGGCCACCTGATAGAGGCGGGTCTCGCGGAACTTGCGCTCCACGTCGTACTCCTCGGCGAAGCCGAAGCCCCCATGGGTCTGGATGCACATATCCGCGGCCGCCCAAGAGGCCTCCGAGGCCAGCAGCTTGGCCATGTTGGCTTCTTCGCCGGACGGCTCGCCGGCCTCATAGCGGGCCGCGGCCTCATAGGTCATCAGCTTGGCGGCGCGCACCTGGGCATAGGCCCGGGCGATGGGGAACTGCACCCCCTGGTTCTGGCCGATGGGCCGGCCGAACACCACGCGGCTGCTGGCGTAGTCGCGCGCCTTGTCCACGAACCAGCGCCCGTCGCCGATGCATTCGGCGGCGATCAGGATGCGCTCGGCGTTCATGCCGTCGAGGATGTAGCGGAAGCCCTTGCCCTCTTCGCCGATCAGGCAGGAGGCGGGGATTTCCAGATCATCGAAGAAGAGCTCGGTGGTGGCGTGGTTGAACATGGTGCGGATCGGCTTGATGGTCAGGCCGCGGCCGACGGCCTCGCGCATATCCAGCAGAAAGACCGACAGGCCTTCCGTCTTTTTGACGGTCTCTTCCCGCGGGGTGGTGCGGGCCAGGAGCACCATGAGGTCGGAGTGCTCGGCCCGGCTGATCCACACCTTCTGGCCGTTGATGACGTAGGAGTCGCCCTTGCGCACAGCCTGGGTGGTGAGGGCGGTGGTGTCGGTGCCGGCGCCGGGCTCAGTGACGCCGAAGGCCTGCAGGCGGACCTCGCCTGAGGCGATCTTGGGCAGCCACTGGGACTTCTGCGCCTCGCTGCCATGCCGCAGGACGGTGCCCATGGTGTACATCTGCGCGTGGACGGCCGCGGCATTGCAGCCGCTGGCGTGGATCTCCTCCAGGATGGCGGCCGCCGCCGACAGGCCAAGTCCGCTGCCCCCGTACGACTCTGGAATCAGCACGCCGAGCAGGCCGGCCTCGGTCAGGGCCTGGACGAATTCGGTGGGGTAGGTCCGCTCGCGATCACGGGCCCGCCAGTACTCGCCGGGAAAGCCGGCGCACAGCCTGCGCACGGTTTCGAGAATGGCCTCATGTTCCTGCGCCGGGTTCATATCGATCTCCCACTGGCTGACCTTCCCAAGCCCTTAGATCAGGCCGGCGCGCCGGGAAACCGCGCCCCTACGTCAAGCTTCGCCGGCGTGGACATTCGCGGCCGCTAGCGCTTGGCGGCGGATTGCGGCAGATGGCGCAACAGAACCGCATCCCCATGGAGTCTACCCCTTTGGACCAGCTCAAGGCGCTGATCACCTCGCCGCGTACAGAGAAGATCATCACCGCTCTGATCGTGCTCAACGCGATCACCCTGGGGCTGGAAACCAGCCCCTGGGCCATGGCCAATTTCGGCGATGTTCTGCTGCTGCTGGACCGGGTGATCCTGGCGGTGTTCGTCGCCGAGATCGTGGCCCGGATCGCCGTCCACCGCTTGGCCTTCTTCAAGGATCCCTGGAGCCTGTTCGACTTCGCCATCGTGGCGATCGCGCTGGTGCCGGCGGCCGGCGCCTTCTCGGTCTTGCGGGCCCTGCGCATCCTGCGGGTGCTCCGGATGATCACCCTAGTGCCGTCCCTGCGTCGGGTGGTGGGCGCCCTGATCAGCGCCCTGCCGGGCATGGGGTCGATCATCCTCCTGATGACGCTCATCTTCTATGTGGCCTCGGTGATGGCCACCAAGCTGTTCGCCGCCAGCTTCCCCCAGTGGTTCGGATCCATCCCGGCCTCGGCCTATTCCCTGTTCCAGGTGATGACCCTGGAGAGCTGGTCCATGGGCATCGTGCGGCCGGTGATGGAGGTCTATCCCTATGCCTGGGCCTTCTTCGTGCCGTTCATTCTCTGCACCACCTTCACCATGCTGAACCTGTTCATCGGCATCGTGGTCAACGCCATGCAGAGCGAGCATGAGGAGGAGGCCAAGGCTGAACGGCAGCAGATCGAGGAAGACCTGCGCCTGGCCAGCGTCGAGCGCCAGAAGGCGCATGCCGAGGATGCGGCCGATCTCGCCGCCCTGCGGACCGAGCTGGCGGCCCTTCGTCAGGAGATCGGGGCTCTGAGCCACCGGCTGACGGAGCGCTAGGAGCTTACAGGCTTAAGCTTTGGTTGAGACGGCAAGGTCTAGGTTGCCCAGAAGGTATCGGCCGTTCGCCCTTGTCCTGGAGTTCCCCCATTAACCGGCAAAGCCGACAGCTCCTGCTCGCCGTCACGCTTTACGGCGGCTATGTCGCCAATCTCTGGCTGACCAACGTCCTCAGGGAGACGACCGGGGTCGGCACGATCTGGACGGCCAACGCCTTTGTCATTGGCGCCCTTTTGCTATTGCCGGCCCGCTGGGCGCCGGCCCTGCTGGCCGTGGGTTTCGTGCTGCAGGGGGCCGTCATTCTGGCCTTTGGGCACCCGCTCTATGGCGCCGTGGGCTACAGTCTTCTGAACGTCATTGAAGCGGTGGCCGTTGTCCATCTGGCCCGCAGGCTGAATGCCGTGCGGCTCACCACGCCGGGCCGGTTCGCCGCCTTGATCTTCCTGGCCTTGGCGCCGGTCCTCGTGGTCTCGGCCCTGCTGCTGGGGCTAGGCGCCCTCATGATCGAGGGCAACTTCCCGACGGATATGCTGGTCAACCGGCTGGGCGCGAAGTTCCTGGGCATGTCGCTGGTGCTGCCGGCCATCCTGCTGCTCAGCCAGGGTCGACGGACGCGTCTTCTGTCCGAGCGCTCCTGGGAGATCACGCTGGGCTATGCGGCCGTAGCTGTGCTGGTGGCGCTGATCATCACCCCGGCCGCGCCCATCGCCCTGCTGACCATGTTCCCGGTCATCACCATCCTTGGGCTACGGACAGGTCCGCAAGCGGTCACAGTGTCTATGGCGGTGGCCTGCGTGGTCCTGCTGACGGTCGGCTTCCTTTGGGGGCGCGCGCCGGTCCTGGCTGAGACCCGGACGCTGTCTCAACAGGTGACCCTGTTCCAGGTCTATCTGGGCCTGGTGTTCGGCACCGGCATCGTCACGGCTCTGATGGCCATCCACCAGCAGCGCCTGCGCGACCTGATCCTGCGTCGCTCCATCAGCCACCAGCGGGCGCGGGAGCGGGCCGAGGCCGCCTCGGTGGCCAAGACCGACTTCCTGGCCACCATGAGCCACGAAATCAGGACGCCGTTGAATTCGATCATCGGCTTCGCCCAGGTCCTGGATATGGACAAGGAGATGCGCGCCGACAGCCGGCGGCAGATCGATCTGATCCGACGTTCGGGCATCGCGCTGTTGACGGTGGTCAACGATATTCTCGACTTCTCCAAGGTCGAGGCTGGCCGCATTGAACTCGATCCCAAGCCGGTCGACCTGACCGTCGTCTGCCGCGACGCCCTGGCCATCGTCGCCGAGGCGGCCGACAGCAAGGGCCTGGCCCTGACCATGCAGGTCGAGGGCGAGCTGGCGGAGGGGCATGTCTGCGACGATCACCGTCTCTGTCAGGTGCTCCTCAACTATCTGAACAATGCGGTGAAGTTCACCGATGCGGGGCAGGTGACCCTGACCCTGACGGCGACCCCCGAGGGCGAGCGCGACCGGGTGCGGATCTCGGTCGCCGACACCGGCGTAGGCATCGCCCCGACGGCGGCCGCCACCCTGTTCCAGCGGTTCAGCCAGGTCGACTCCTCGGTCAGCCGCACGCACGGCGGCACGGGCCTGGGCCTGGCGATCTGCAAGGGCCTGGTGGAGGCCATGGGCGGTCAGGTCGGGGTGGAGTCTGCGCCCGGCGCCGGTTCAACCTTCTGGCTGGAGCTGCACCTGGAGCGCGCACGGGTCTCGATCTCGGCCGAAGAAGACGATGATCGCGCCGCAGCCCTGTCGGCGCATATCCTGCTCGTCGACGACCATCCCATGAACCGTGAGCTGGGGGTTCTGATGCTGCAGATTCTTGGCTGCACCGCCGATGTCGCCTGTGACGGCCGCGAGGCCATCGAGGCCGCCAAGACCGGCCGCTATGACGCCATCCTGATGGACCTGCACATGCCAGGCGTGGATGGCCTGGCGGCGACCCGGGCGATCCGCGCCCTGGAAGGCGAGCGGGGCCAGGTGCCGATCATCGCCATGAGCGCCGACGTGCTGCCCGAACAGATCGCCCGCATGCGCGACGTGGGCATGGTCGACAGTGTCGACAAGCCCGTGAAGATCGAGAATCTCCACGCCTGCCTGAGCCGCTGGACCGGGGGAGGGACATCGGAGAGTTGCGCCGCCGCCTGAGCCGTCAGGTCGGGCCCCAGACCCGGCGCGAGCGTTCCTAGGTCCGGTTCCGGTCCCAGGAGCCGAACTCATAGGCGATGCAGCGGTCGATCAGGGTTCGCCAGACCGGCTCGGCGATGGCCTCGGAGAGGCCAGCCTCACGGGCGGCGGCGCGGACCTTGGCGACCACGTCCTCGATGCGGGCCTCATCCCGCACCACCCCACGGTGGGGTTTGATCCGGGCGGCGGCGTCCATGAAGTCCTGCCGTTCGGCCAGCAGCTTGACCAGCGCCCGGTCCAGGGCGTCCACCCCCTGGCGGACCTCGGTCATGGAGGTGCAGTCGGCAGGCGCCTTGTGGTCGTCGATCTCAATCAGCATTCAGCACTCTGGTCGCGTTTTGCGCCGGCGCCTCTCTCAGATGCCGGCCCCATTGTCTATCGCCCGCAGGGCGGCCTCATGGGCCTGGGCCTCGGCCGTGATCCAGGCGGTGAACGCCTTGACCTGCGGCAGCCGACCCTTGGCCTTGGGATGGACGAGGTAATAGGCGAAGTCCACCGCCGTGGCGATCTGTAACGGCGCCACCAGCCGTCCGGCCTCCAGATCGGCCTGGGCCAGGGTGCGCTTGGCCAGCGCCACGCCACGGCCGTTGGCGGCCGCCTCGATCACCAGGCTGGACTGGTTGAACCGCGGGCCGCGCGAGCCATCCACCGTCTTCAGACCCCGCGCCGCCAGCCACATGGCCCAGTCGGGGCAGGAGGCGTCGAGCTCGGCGGAGCCGTCGTGCAGCAGGATGTGATTGACCAGGTCAGCGGGTTCGTTGAGCGGGATGCGGGCCATCAGTTCGGGGCTGGCCACCGCCAGCACCGTCTCGCTCATCAGGGGTGTGACCTCGAGCCCGGGATAGCGGCCCGAGCCATAGCGGATGGCGAGGTCCACCTCGCCGGCGCTCAGATCCACCAGCTCCATGCCGGCCGACAACCAGACATCGACCTGGGGATGGGCCTCCTCGAACTTGCCGAGCCTGGGCACCAGCCATTTGGCGGCGAAGGAGGGGGCAGCCGTGATGCTGAGTCGCCGCCCATCCACCGCCGCGGTCAGGAGCGAGGCGGCCTCCGCCAGCCGGTCGAAGGCCTCGCGCAGGGCGGGGAGGGCGGTCTGGGCCGCATCGGTGAGCAAAAGGCCCTTGGGCGTGCGCTTGAACAGGGCCGCGCCCACATAGTCCTCAAGGTTCTGAATCTGCTGGCTGACGGCGCCTGGCGTGACCGAGAGCTCCTCGGCGGCGCGGCTGAAATTCAGATGGCGGGCGGCGGCCTCGAAGGCGCGCAGGGCGTTGAGGGGCGGCAGACGCCGTCGGTCTCCGCTGCGTTCAGCCTGTCGTTCCATAAGATTTCCTGAACCCCCGGGCAGAACTCCTTGGGTTGCGAAGTGGGGTGGTTTTCCCCAGTTTGCAAGCATCCGGCGGCGTCATGGCCCTTTCGTCGCCGGATATTCGACGGGGCGGGCGCAATCCCGCCCCGTCGGCCTTCGGGCTCAAGCGTGATAGAGAAGCTAAAACCATGGCGACCAGCGACCGATCCACCCGGCGACCCGGCGGTCTCGTCCTTCTGGACGGGGCGAGCGCTCGTGCGGCCGGGATGGTGTGGCTGGTGGGGGCCGGTCCTGGCGATCCGGAGCTTCTGACCCTGAAGGCGCTGAAGGCGTTGCAAGGGGCGCAGGTCGTGGTGCACGACGGCCTCGTCTCCGACGAAATTCTCGATCTCGCGCCGGCCGGCGCCCAGAGGATCAGCGTGGCCAAGCGCAAGTCGCGTCATGCCTACCCGCAGGAAGAGATCAACCGGATGCTGGTGGCCTTCGCCCTGCAGGGCTTGAGGGTCGTGCGGCTGAAGGGGGGCGATCCCTTCATCTTCGGCCGTGGCGGCGAGGAGCTGGAAGCCTGCCGGGCGGCGGGCGTCGAGTGCGTCATCGTTCCCGGCGTGACCGCGGCCCTGGCGGCCGGGGCCAGCGCCGGCGCCCCTCTGACCCATCGGGGCATGGCCCAGGCGGTCACCTTCGTCACCGGCCATGCGGCCAAGGATGGCGAGCCGGATCTGGACTGGGACAGTCTCGCCCGCCCCAACCAGACGGTGGTCATCTATATGGGCGTCTCAACCGCCTCCGGAATCGCCCGCAGGCTGACACAGGCCGGCCGTAACCCGGCCACGCCGGCGCTTATTGTCGAGAACGCCAGCCGGGCCGACGAACGGCGCATGGTCACCACCCTGGCAGGGCTGGCCGAGGCCGCCGCCACCCTGAAGGGGCCGGCCCTGCTGATCGTCGGCGAAGCCATGGCTCTGGCCCAGGCAGGAGACGCCGGGCTGGCGACACAGATTGAGGCTCGCGCCGCCGAGCTGGGAGGCAAGTGAGATGAAGGCCCTGACCGCCAATCGCCTGATCGATGGTGATGTCGTGTTCTGGAAGTCCGGCCAGTGGGTCGAGGGCTTCGGGGACGCCGACCTGTTTGATGATCCGGCCGCCGCCGAGGCCGCCGAGGGCCAGGCCAAGTCGCAGCCGACCGTGGTGATCGATCCCTATCTGATCGACCTGATGGAATCCGACGGCCTCTGGGCGCCGCTGAGCTATCGCGAGCGGATCCGGGCGCTTGGGCCCACCAACCACCCGACCCACGGCAAGCAGGCTGTGGGCGGCGAGGTGATCGAAGCCCTGCTGCATGCCGACGGCGCGGCCCGCTCCAGCGGTCGCGTCAACCTGATCAAGCGTAAGTAAGGAGCGCCGAATGTACCAGTACGACGCTGTCGACCAGGAATTCGTCGCTGACCGCGCCCGGGAGTTCCGCGAGCAGGTGGCCAGGCGCCTGTCGGGCGAGCTGAGCGAAGACCAGTTCAAGATGCTGCGCCTGATGAACGGCCTCTATCTGCAGCTGCACGCCTATATGCTGCGGATCGCCATTCCCTATGGCTCGCTGAACGGCCGCCAGATGCGCCGTCTGGCCCATATCGGCCGGACCTACGACCGGGGCTATGGCCACTTCACCACCCGCCAGAATCTGCAGTTCCACTGGATCAAGCTGCGGGACGCGCCCGACATCCTCGACCAGCTGGCCGAGGTGGACATGCACGCCATCCAGACCAGCGGCAACTGCATCCGCAATGTGACCTCCGATCCCTATGCCGGCGCCACCGCCGAGGAGCTGGACGATCCGCGGGTCTGGTCCGAAGCCATCCGCCAGTGGTCGAGCCTGCACCCGGAATTCTCGTTCCTGCCGCGCAAGTTCAAGATCGCCATCACCGCTGCGCCTAAGGACCGCACGGCGGCCAAGGTGCACGATATCGGCCTGATGATCCGCCGTGGGCGCGATGGTCAGCTGGGCTTCGAGGTGATCGTCGGCGGCGGCCTCGGCCGCACCCCTTATGTGGGTCCGACCATCACCGAGTTCCTGCCGGCCAACCGGCTGTTCTCGTACCTGGAGGCGATCCTGCGGGTCTATAACCGCCACGGTCGTCGGGACAATATCTACAAGGCGCGGATCAAGATCCTGGTCGCCGCCCTGGGGGCTGAGGAGTTCGCCCGTCAGGTGGCCGAGGAGTGGGCCAAGATCGGGCCGGAGGGCGACCTGCCCGACACCGAACTCGCCCGGATTCGCGGGGCGTTCGCCACCACGGTCTTCGACGTCCTTCCGGCCCAGTCGGAGGTCTTCGAGGCGGCCAAGGCCGCCGATCCGGCCCTGGCCCGGTTTGCGCGTAACAATCTGCGGCCGCACAAGAAGCCCGGCTATACGATCGTCGAGGTCTCGCTGAAGACCATCGGCGACACCCCGGGCGACGCCACCTCCGACCAGATGGATGTGATCGCCGACCTGGCCGAGCGCTATGGCCAGGACGACATCCGCGTGACCCATGAGCAGAACCTCGTCCTGCCCCATGTGCGGCTGGATGATGTGCCGGAAGTGTTCGCCCAGCTGCAGGCCGCAGGCCTGGCCAGCGCCAATGTGAACCTGATCTCGGACATCATCGCCTGCCCGGGGCTGGACTACTGCGCGCTCGCCAACGCCCGGGCCATCCCCGTGGCCCAGCAGATCGCCCAGACCTTCGCCGATCCCGATCGCGCCGAGGCCATCGGCGAGCTGAAGATCAAGATCAGCGGCTGCATCAACGCCTGCGGCCACCACCATGTGGGCCACATCGGCATCCTGGGCGTCGATAAGAAGGGCGAGGAGTTCTACCAACTCACCCTCGGCGGCTCCGGCGCCGAGGATGCTGCGGTGGGCAAGATGCTCGGCCCGGCCCTCCCGTACGACAAGGTGGCCAGCGCCATCGACACCCTGGTCGAGGTCTATCTGCGCGAACGCCGCGAGGGCGAGCGCTTCCTCGACACCTATCGCCGCACCGGCGTCGAACCCTTCAAGGAGGCCGTCTATGCCGACGCTCATTAGGCGACAGGACGACGACCAGTTCATCCTGGGCGATGATCCCTTCACCGCGGTGGCCGATGACGAAGGCCTGCCGCCAGGCGACGTGATCATCTCCTTCACCCGCTTCCAGGCCGAGGGCGACCGCCTGCTGGCCGAGGGCCGCGCCGTGGGCGTGCGCCTGGAGCCGGCTGAGGAGGTTGAGGCCCTGGCCTATGACCTGCCGCGGATCGCGGTGGTGGCGCTGGCCTTTCCCAAGTACCGCGACGGCCGGGCCTATACCGCCGCCCGGCTGCTGCGGCAGCGGTTCGCCTATGCCGGCGAGGTCCGCGCCGTGGGCGAGGTGCTGCGCGAACAGGCCGGCTTCATGGTCCGCTGCGGCTTCGACGCCTTCGCCCCGGCCGATGGGGCAAGCCCGCAGGATTGGGCCCACGCCGTCCATCGCCACCGCCACGTCTATCAGCGGGCCGCCGATCTGCGGACGCCCGCCTTTCTGGAGCGCGAGGGAGGGTGACCATGGCCTATGACCAGACCGACCACCTCTCCGCCGCCGATCGGCTGGACGGCGAGTTGCGTCATGCCGAGCCGACCGAGATCATCGCCGCGGCCCACCGCGAGTTCGGCTACAAGTTGGCCCTGGTGTCGTCCTTCGGCGCGGAATCGGCGGTGCTGTTGCATCTGGCCGCACAGGTGAACCCGGACATTCCGGTGCTGTTTCTCGACACCGGCATGCTGTTTGGCCAGACCCTGGACTATCGGCGCGGCCTGGCCAAACGCCTGGGCCTGACCGACGTGCGCGACCTGCGTCCGCACTATCAGGACCTGGCGGTGTCGGACCCGCAGGCCAAGCTCTGGCAGACCGACGTGGACGGCTGCTGCCATATCCGCAAGGTGTTGCCCCTGGACCGGGCGCTGGGCGAGTTCGACGCCTGGATCACCGGGCGCAAGCGCTTCCATGGGGGCGACCGGCTGTCCATGCGGGTGGTCGAGGAGGCCGACCCGCATGTGAAGTTCAATCCCCTGGCCAACTGGGGCAAGGAAGACCTGGACGCCTATGTCGTGGCCCATGACCTGCCGCCCCATCCCCTGGTGGCGCAGGGCTTTCCGTCCATTGGCTGCTGGCCCTGCACCTCGCCGGTTGAGGATGGGCAGGATGTCCGCGCCGGACGCTGGCAGGGTTCGCAAAAGAGCGAATGCGGCATACATGTCGCCCGCGCGCCGGGCGTCTCCATGATCGGCGGCGGCTCGGGCAATGTCGGTGGCGACATCTGACCTGCGCCCCCATGTGATCTGCGCCTGAATAGAAAAGACGAAGTGATGACTGACGTGACCGTGGCCGCTCCGGCCCCCAAGAAGGCCGGCGCCTTCCACCTGGAGACCGTGACCTGGGTCCAGCATTGGACCGACAGCCTGTTCTCGTTCCGCACGACGCGTGACCCGTCCCTTCGGTTCTCCAGCGGGCAGTTCGTGATGGTCGGCCTGGAAGTGGACGGCAAGCCGCTGCTGCGCGCCTATTCTATCGCCAGCCCGGCCTGGCATGAGGAGCTGGAATTCTATTCCATCAAGGTGCCGGACGGCCCGCTGACCTCGCGCCTGCAGAAGATCAAGGTGGGCGACCAGGTGCTGATCGGCCGCAAGCCCACCGGGACCCTGGTGCTGGACGGCCTGAAGCCCGGCAAGCGGCTCTATATGCTCGGCACGGGCACGGGCCTGGCCCCCTGGCTGTCGCTCGCCCGCGATCCGGAGGTCTATGAGCGGTTCGACGAGGCCATCGTCACCCACACCGTGCGCAATGTGGCGGACCTGAACTATCGCGAGCTGTTTGAGGAAGACCTGGCCAAGGACGAGATCCTGTCCGAGGTCATTGGCGACAAGCTGCGCTACTACCCCACCGTGACGCGGGAGCCCTTCAAGACGCAGGGCCGGATCACTGACCTGATCGCTTCGGGCAAGCTGTTCGAAGATCTGGGCGTGCCGCCGCTGGATCCAGCCGTGGACCGGCTGATGCTGTGCGGCGGCCCTTCGGTGCTGGCCGACCTGAAGACCATGCTGATCGAACGCGGCTTCGAGGAAGGCTCCATCGCCAAGCCCGGCGACTTCGTGCTGGAAAAGGCCTTCGTCGAGACCTGAGGCCGAGCCTGCGGACCTAAGGTCAGAACCCCGGCGCTATTTCGCCGGGGGGCAGCCCTTGAATTCCCCGACCTTGGTGACGGTGAGCTCGGACAGATTCAGGGGCATCATCGGCTTCATGGAGGCGCGTCCGTGGCCGGTGAAGAGGTCGATCTTCTCGCCCTTGATCGCGCCGCCGACGTCCGAGGCGTACCAGTAGCCGTCGTGGGCGCCGCCGTCAGGCATGGGCAGGCCGACGGTTTCCTTGATGAACAGGACCGTGCGGCGGGGGATCAGGCTCTTGTCGATGGCGGCGGTGCGCATGGCGACCACCTTGCAGCCCAGGGAGTCCAGGGCGCCGACGCCCACTGCGCCCGCATGATAGAGGGTCGCCCGCATCTTGAAGGCTGGCGTGCCCGGAAGGCCGCCGGTCATCGCGCCGACGATCAGGTCGCCGATCGGATCGTTCGTCTCGGCCTGAGAACTGGAAGCCAGGGCCAGGAAGGGTAGAGCCGCCAGGGCGGCGAGGCGGCGTCGCATGGCGGCGTCATCCTGCGTCGTGAAACTGGTAGGGGCGTGGGTAGCCGCCCTGGGCCGGGATCGCAAGCCGTTCAATTGAGGTCTTCTCGCGGCGCTGCGAGTCTATCTGGCTTGGCGCCTGGCATTGCTCAGTTATCAACAGGCTGGTGTCGACCTGGGGATTCACATGCGCCTGAAGATTTACGGGGACTCCATCTCGGGCAACTGCCTGAAGGTGAAGTGGACGGCCGAGCGGCTGGGTCTGGACTATGAGTGGATCGAGATCGACCTGCTGAAGGGCGAGACCCAGACACCGCAGTTTCGTGCGATCAACCCGGCGGGCCAGGTCCCGGTGGTCGTTCTGGCGGACGGGCGCCCGTTGGCCCAGTCCAACGCCATCATCCTGCATCTGGCCGAGGGCTCCGACCTCATTCCCGCGGACGCCTATGCCCGGGCCCGGATGCTCGAATGGATGTTCTGGGAGCAGTACAGCCACGAGCCCTATGTGGCCGTGGCGAGATTCCATGTGGTCTATCAGGGCCGGGCGGTGGCGGACCTCGATCCCAAGCTGGTGGCGAAGGGCGCTTCGGCCCTGCAACGCCTGGAAGATGGGCTGGAGGGCGCTCAATTCCTCGTGGGGGACCAGCTCAGTCTCGCCGACGTCGCCCTGGTCGCCTATACCCGGCTGGCTGGCGAGGGCGGTTTCGACCTGGCGCGCTATCCCAAGGTGCAGGCCTGGATCGCGCGGGTGGAGGCGGCTCTGCCGATCAGGTCCTAGGAGTCTCCGCGATGCGGATTGCGACGCTTCCCCTCGTTCTGGCGGCCATCGCCATCGTCTCGCCCAGCTCGGCCCTGGCCTGGGGCGGGCATGGACACCGGATCATCGGCGTGGCGGCGATGGAGGCCCTGCCCGAAGAGATTCCCGCCTTCCTGCGCGATCCCACCGCCATCAGCCAGATCGGCGAGCTCAGCCGCGAGCCTGACCGCTCCAAGGGGGCGGGGAAGATCCACGACAGCAACCGGGACTCCGCCCACTTCGTGGATATCGACGACGCCGGTCTCGTCATGGGCGGCCCCCGGTTCGAAAAGCCCCTGGCGCCCACACGCGCCGACTATGAGGCGCAGCTGCAGGCCGCCGGGACCGACAGCTGGAAGGCCGGCTATCTGCAGTATTCCATCGTTGATCAGTATCAGCAGCTGACCCTGGACTTCGCCTACTGGCGGGTGTTGGTCGCCGCCGAGGCCCGCGAGACCGATCCTGGTCGCCGCGCCTGGTACGCCGCCGACCGGGCCCTGCGCGAGGGCCTGCTGAAGATGACCATCGGATCGCTGTCGCACTATGTGGCCGACGGCGCCCAGCCCCTGCACACCACGGTGCACTACAACGGCTGGAACGCGGACTATCCCAACCCGAAGGGCTACACGACGGCCAGGATCCACGGCCTGTTCGAAGGCGAGTTCACCCGGGCCAATGTGGACCTGGCCGAGCTGAAGGCCGCCATGTCGCCCATGCGGCTGTGCGACTGCGCCATCGAGGATCGCACGGTCGACTACATCCTGGCGGGCTTCGCCGAGGTGGAGCCCTTCTACATGCTTGAAAAGGCGGGGGGCTTCGCGCCGGCCGATCCGCGGGGCGTCGCCTTTGTCCTGACCCGCACCAGCGCCGGCGCCTCCGAGCTGCGGGATGTCATCGTCGAGGCCTGGCGTGACAGCGCCGATTCTCAGGTGGGCTGGCGGCCGGTGAAGGTCGCCGATGTGGAGGCCGGCCGGGTCGATCCGTTCGACGCCCTGTTCTCCATCGACTGATGGCCACGGTTCCTCAGTTCGGCGTTCCTCAGCCCGGCCGTCCCTATCCCGACCGTCCTGTGGCCTTCGGTGTAGGTCTGCGGGACGGTCAGGTGGCCCTGGTGCGGGTGGAGCCCGCCGATGGACCCGCCCGCGTCGACCTGCCGGGCGGCGGCATTGATCCTGGCGAGAGTCCGGAGGCGGCCATGGCCCGGGAGTTTCTGGAGGAGACCGGCCTTGAGGTCCGCCCCTTGGGCCTGCTGACCCGCGCCGACCATTACTTCGTCAATGGCGCGGCCGAGAGCTTCAACACCCGCGGCGTCTTCTTCGCGGCGGAGATCCTCGCCGAGCGCCCGGAGCGGAAGATCGAGGCCGATCACACCCTGTTCTGGCGGCCGCCTGAGGCGGCGCTCCGTCTGCTCAGCCGCGACAGCCACGCCTGGGCCCTGACCTGCTGGCTGCGGCGGGGCTGACCCAGCCAGGCGGCCGGGGCGGCGCGTTGCGCGAACCGGCTCCACGCTTTAGTGGCAGGCGCATACGAAGCGCGCAGGAGTCGTCATGTCCCAGGCCCAGATCATCGACGGCAAGCTCTACGCCGAACGCGTCCGCGCCGGCGTGGCCGAGGAGGTCGCTCGCCTGCGCGAGGACCACGGGCTACAGCCGGGCCTGGCCGTCATCGTGGTCGGCGATGATCCGGCCAGCCAGGTCTATGTGAAGTCCAAGGGCGAGCAGTCCCTGGCCGCAGGCATGCACTCGGTGACCCACCGGCTGCCCGGCGACGCCAAGCTGGACGAACTGCTGCTGTTGATCGCCGGGCTGAATGAGGATGCGCGGGTGCACGGCATCCTGTTGCAACTGCCCCTGCCGGACCATCTGGACACCCGCGCCGCGCTGGCGGCCATACATCCTGACAAGGATGTGGATGGCCTGCATGTGGTCAACGCCGGGCGCCTGGCCAGCGGCGAGCCGGCCCTGACCCCCTGCACGCCGCTGGGCTGCATGATCATGCTGCGGGAGACCCTGGGGGACCTGTCGGGCAAGACCGCGGTGGTTGTGGGCCGCTCGGTGCTGGTGGGTCGACCGGTGGCCCAGCTGCTGCTGCAGGCCGACTGTACGGTGACCATCGCCCATTCCCGCACCCGCGACCTGCCGGCGGTCTGCCGCCAGGCTGACATCCTGGTGGCCGCGGTCGGTCGGCCCCAGATGATCCGGGGCGACTGGATCAAGCCGGGCGCCACGGTGATCGATGTGGGCATCAACCGGGTGCCGTTCGACAATCCGGAAAAGGCCGCGGCGGGCAGGACCAAGCTGGTGGGCGACGTGGCCTTCAAGGAGGCCCGCGAGGTGGCCGGCGCCATCACCCCGGTGCCCGGCGGGGTGGGCCTGATGACGGTGGCCTGCCTGCTGCAGAACACCGTCACCGCCGCCAAACGACAGCACGGCCTGGACGCGTGATCGCGGAGGCGGCGTGGGGCGCCGCCTCCGGTCGGTCTACTCGGTCCAGTAGGGGGTGGTTTTCAGGAACAGCTTCTTGGGCACGGTCCCGTAGATGATCTCCACGCCGTCCACGGCCTCGGCGACGGCGAAGTCGACGGCGATGCTGGAGATGGAGTAGGCGTCCGCCTTCGGGATGCCGGCGTGTTCCTGCAGGAAGGCCACCGTGTTTTCCACCGACTTGCGCATGGCGTTGTCGAGGTCCTCATCCAGGCCCATGACGTAGAAGTTCTCGGCGTCCTCGGCGAAGGGGGCGGGCATGGAAGCGCCCTTGCCCTTGTGGACGATGAACTGGAGCGTGCCGGTCAGCGAGGCCTCGATGGCGTTGCCCGAGACCTCCCCATCGCCTTGGGCGGCGTGAGCGTCGCCGGTGTAGAACAGTGCGCCCGGGTTGAAGACCGGCAGGTAGAGGGTGGAGCCGACCACCAGCCGCTTGAGGTCCATATTGCCCCCAAAGATGCCCGGCGCCCGTGATCCGACTGTGCCGATGGCCGGGTCTGGAGCCACCGCCATGATCCCCAGGAAGGGACCGAGGGGCACTTCAATGTCGGGCGAGAACAGCGCGACCTTTCGCTCCAGGTCGAACTTCAGGATCTTCTGAACCTGCTCGGTGAGCAGGCCCGGGACCACCCCGCCGGTCCCAGGGCTGTTGACGCCGTAAGGCACCCGGTGCTCCAGGTCGACGACCCGGATCTCCAGCATGTCACCGGGCTCAGCCCCCTCCACATAGATGGGGCCGGTGAGGACGTGACCGCGCCAGCCTTCGCCGGTGCTGGCGGCGGCGATGTCCTTGACGTCCTGCAGCACCTCATCGGCGGCGATCCCGGCCTGGGCGAAATAGGCCACGGGGTCATCGGTGAGTCCCCCGTGGGAGACCGTGTCGATGCGCACCGTCTGGCCCGAGGTGATCCGCAGCACCGGCGCGCGGGTGGCCGAGATCGACCCCCGCAGGACCGTTTCCGGGGTCGAGCGAAGATAGGCGTCGTGGGCGGCGGGTTGGGCCAGGGCCGGGCCCGCCAGGGCCGTCAGGGCGGCGACCGCGAGGGCGTGTCTGATCACGTTGCAGCGTCCTTTTGAGATGGTAGGGGGCGACATCTAGAAGCTCATCCGCACGCCGGCCTTGAAGGCGCGGCCGACCAGGTCGTAGGGCGAGCCGCCAAGGCTGATCGCCACGATGGGCGGGTCCTTGTCGAACAGGTTGTCGATGTTGAGATAGGCCTGGATCTGCCGGCCAGGGCGGTCGACCACCTGGTAACGCAGGCTGGTGTTCCAGTAGACGGCCTCGGGCCAGACGTTCTTGTTGACGCTGTTGGAGGCGGCCGGGTTGTAGTTGGGGTCTTCCGGTCCCACCAGGTTGACGTTGTACTTGATGGTGCTGGTGTAGCGGACCATCAGGTTGGCGGTGAGCCGGCCCAGATTGTAGGTGGCCTGGCCGTTCCACGACCAGGTGGGCAGGGTGGCGCCGGCGTTGTCAGTGTCCTGCCTTCCGGCGATGGTCCGCAGATCATCGACCCAGGTGCCCAGGGCGCGCAGGGTGAGGTCGCCGGGGATGTCGAAATTCTCCAGCGGGGCGCGGTAGGCCATCTCGATATCCACCCCGTTGGTGCGCAGGGCGTTGAGGTTCAGCTGGGGCACATTGACCCGGGAGACGCCGATCGGGCTGCTGGGATCGAGCTCGACGAACCGGGCATAGGACTGGTCCCCGCCCACCAGCAGGCGGTCGAGGATTTCCTGGACGCCCAGGGTGGCGATGACGTCGCGGATCTCGATGTCGTAGTAGTCGACCGAGGCGCGGAAGCCGGTGGCCCAATCCCAGGTCGGCTGGAAGACCACGCCCACCGTGGTGGTGTCGGCGGTCTCCGGCACCAGCTGGTCGTTACCCACCGTATTGCTCTTAGTGAAGCCTGAGCGGCCCGTGACCCGGTTGACGACGTTGGGGTTGCCCTCGGAGCCGGGATTGAACAGCTCGTTGATGTTGGGCGCGCGGATGTCCCGGGAGCGGGTGAAGCGCAGACGCAGGGCGTCTACCGGCTCCCAGGTGGCGCCGACCTTCCAGGTGGTGACCGAGCCCGAGGTGGAATAGTTGGTCCGCCGCACCGCGCCGTTCAGGTCCAGGGCCTGGGCGAAGGGCAGGTCGCGCAGAACCGGAACGCCGCCTTCCAGATAGGCCTCCTTCACCTCGATCTCGCCGGTATAGGTGGGGTAGTTCTGGTTCATCAGCGCGCCCCGCTTGCAGTCGGGGCAGCCGTTCACATCGGCGGTGTCCTTGCGCCACTCAAAGCCGGTGGCGATGGCGACGGGGCCGGCCGGCAGGTCGAACAGTTCGCCGGCCAGATTGGCCTGCACCGTGTACTGGCGCAGGTCGTTCTTCTGCTGGGAGGCGGAGTTGAAGTAGGCCAGGGCGGCCTTGTTCTGCTCCACATTGGCGCCGAAGATATTGTAGGGCACGCAGCCGGGCGACAGGTTGGCGATCCACTTGGCCCGCTCTTCCGGACGCTGGGCGTTGAAGTGGGGGTTGGTCTCCACCGGCCCGCAGGCGGGCTTGCCGTCGGGTCCGGTCACCACATAGGCCGCCTGGAAGAAGTCGGCGGTGCGCGGCGTGCCGCTGAGGTTCGGGTTGAAGGTGGCGCGGCCCAGACCCAGGCCCACATCCCACTTCCAGTCGTCGAAGACCGTCCCGTCGATACCGAAGTCAGCCTGCAGGCTTTCGGTGCGGTTGCGCGAGCGGATCGAGCCCACGTCATCGCGGCGGGTGGCGCTGTAGGGGATGCGATCCACCCCGGCCGCCCGCATGGCGGTGACCACCGAGGCCGGCAGGAAGGGGTTGGTGATCAGGACGGGGTAGTTGTTGTAGTTGGGAATCCGCGCCCCGAAGGACTGCCCATAGGTCAGAAGGTTGCCGTAGTGCAGCTGGGCGAAGGCGTTGATGTCCGGCGTCAGCTCATACTCCACCCGGGCCAGGGCGGCGCTGCGATCATAGGCCGGGCGCAGGCGCTGGTCGGGGTTCTCCCAGCTGTCGACCGTGCCGCCGATCATCTCGGTGTTCCCGATGATCGAGCCGTATTGATACTGGTAGATGCCGCCATCGGCGTTCCAGGCCGTGCCGCGCAGGGGGCCAGAGGGCACCAGGCCGTTGGAATTGTAGGCCGAGGTGAAGACGTTGTTGGAGATGATCGTGGCCGGCAGACCGGCCGGACGGTTGGCCGGTAGCGACATCACGCCGGGATAGCTTTCGCCCCATTCCCGGGAATCCATCAGGCCCGTGCCGTTATTCAGGGTGAAGTCGCCGCCGATGATGAAGTGGCCCCGTCCGTCGGCGAAGGAGGTGCCCCAGGCGGTCGAGCCGTTGACCTCGACATTGTCCCCCTCCTGGGAGACGCCGTACTGCAGGTTGAGGTCGAAACCCTCCATGCGGTTGCGCAGGATGAAGTTGACCACACCGGCCACGGCGTCGGAGCCATAGGCGGCCGAGGCGCCGCCGGTGACGATCTCGACCCGCTCGATCAGGCTGGTGGGGATGAGGTTGGTGTCGAACAGACCTGTCTGGCCATCGGGCACGTGGCGGCGGCCATTCATCATCACAAGGGTGCGCTGCCCCCCGAGCCCTCTCAGGTCCAGGTTGGCCTTGGAGGCGTTCTGGGCGCCCGTCGAGTTCACGCTCGGGCCGCTGGAGCCCCGGAAGCTCGGTATGTCGCGGACGATTTCGAACACGCTGGCGGCGGCGCGCTGGTCGATCTCGGCCGCGCCGACTGTGGTGACCGGGGTCGGCGCCTGGAAGCCGCTGACCTGCAGGCGGGAGCCAGTCACCAGGACTTCGCCGACCTCGACCTCCGCGGCGGCGGCCACGGGCATCGGCGCGGCGGGCGCCGTCGCCATCGGCGGGTTGGGCGCCTGCCAGGCGGTGCGGATCAGGGGCGTCGGCGCGGGGCCAAGGGTGATGGTGCGGCCATCATCGGCGACGATCACCAGATCTGTGCCGGCCAGCAGTCCCTTCAGGGCCTGGCGGACCGGCAGGTCCCCCTGGACGCCGCGGGTCTGCTTGTGGCGCACCTGGTCGGCGGCGACGAGGATTTGGACGCCCGCCTGCCGCGCGAACTCGGCGATGCCTGTCGAGGCCGGCTGCGGCGCGACCTGAAAGGGTTGAACCTGCGCCCAGACCGGCGCGGCGGTCAGCATGGCGCCGACAGCGCAGGCGCCGAAAAGGCTCCGCCGCAAGGCGGTCATCGTCTTGGTGTTGGTGCTCATCCTATCCCCCATGGCTCACACCGGCTCCATCCGGCGTCAGGGGGGAGGACGGGCCGGGATCAGGGTTCCGGGGGCCTCGGGACGGCGGCGGGCCCCATCGGGGTCGATCGCTTGAAAATTAATCAGCCGTCGGGGTCTGCGGCGCGATCACGGGCGCCAGAGACGCAGCGTCTCGCCCTCACGGCGGACTTCGGCGTCCAGAAGCGTGGTCACGGAGGTGACGAAGGACTCCGGGTCGCCCGTGCGGAACAGGCCGACCAGGCGTTCGCCGCCGAGCTCGGGATCCTCAACGATGATCTTGAGCGTGTTGTACCGGTTGAACTCGGCGGCGGCCTCGGCAAGGGTTTCGCCGTCCAGCACCAGCTCGCCCTGCCGCCAGGCGAGACTGCGCCGGATCGCGGCCGGGTCGGGGGTGACCACGAAGGGCTGGCCGCCATCAGCGATCGTCAGCCGGTGCCCGGCGGGCACCTCGGCGCGCTGGTCGCTGTCGGACCGGGACGCTGCGACCATCCCATCGGTGACCTGCAGATCCGTCCGTTCTCCCCGCTGCCGGACGCTGAAGGCGGTGCCCAGGGCCTCGAAGCTGGTCCCGCCGGCGCGGACGACGAAGGGGCGCTGGGTGTCGTGGGCGACGTCGAACCAGGCCTCGCCCCGCAGCACATCGACCTGCCGGCGCCGCGCCGTGAACTGCACCTTCAGGGCGCTGTCGGTGTTGAGGATCATCTGAGTGCCATCAGCCAGGGGCGCGCGCCGGATTTCGCCCAGGCCGGTGGTGAACGCCTCTGTGCGGAGGTTCAGCAGGACGCCTGCGCCCCCCATCGCCGCCGCGGCCCCGCCAATTCCCCAGGCCAGCAAGGCGCGCCGGGGCAGGGCTGGCGCCGCGCGCTCCGGCAGCAGGGCGTCGGAGGGCAGGGCGCGGGCCCGGTCCACCAGGCTCAGGGCGGCCTGGGCGCGAAGAAAAGCCCCCTGCCGGCGGGGATCTCCCGCCAGCCATGCCGCCAGCTCCGCTTCGGTCTTGGGCTCAAGCTCCCGCGCGTCGCTCCGCACGGCCCAGAGGGCCGCCTCGTCATCGATCTCTCTTGCGCGTTGAACCTCTGACATCAGGCTGTGGACGGCTGACCGCCTCTTCTGCTCCATCGTCACCGGTGAGGGCGCTCAGGATCAGGCGCAATCCCCGCGCCGCCTGGGCCTCCACCACATTCTCGGTTACGCCGAGCCGCTGGGCGATCTCACGCTGGGACAGCCCCTCGACCCGGCGCATCATGAATATCGTTCTGCACCGATCCGGCAAAGCCTGGATGACGGCCTGGACCCGGCGAAGCTCCAGCCGGCCGGCCACCACCCGCTCGGCGGAGGGCGCATGATCTAAGACGTCCATCAGAGCCAATTCCGTCGTGTGGGCGAGCGACACCACACGGGCCTGTCGCAGACGATCGGTCACCACGCTGCGGGTGGTCTGGAACAGATAGGCCCGGCCGTTCTGGATGTGGTCGACCGAGGGCAGCGCTGCGATGCGGCAGTAGGCGTCCTGAAC
>JAHUZY010000216.1 GCA_019264505.1 Phenylobacterium sp.
CCAGAATGCCAATGCTGCGGGCGGCGAACAGGTCCAGGCACTCGATGAACACCCCGCGCTTGTCACCATAGGCCGCGTAGAGGCTCGAGCGGCTGATCCCCATGGCGCTGACCAGATCGGCGAGGGACGTCGCCTGATAGCCCTTACGCCAGAACAGCAGCAGGGCGTTCTGGGTGGCGATGGTGCGGTGAAACTCTACAGGACGGGCCATAGATTAATTATGGACTGATCGTTCCATAAAGGCAATCCCGCGCGATCCTCAGATTTGCGGCTGATAAACCTGGAGCCTTGTTCGCGGGCGAGGTTCGACGATATTGGAACCATGGAACCCGCCGCCGCCATCACCGCTTTCGCCGCCCTCGCCCAGACCACCCGGCTCGAGACCTTTCGACTTCTGGTCCGCCATGAGCCCCAAGGCCTGCCGGCCGGCGAGATCGCCCAGGCCATGGGCGCCCCCGCCAACACCATGTCAGCGCATCTGGCCGTGCTCAGTCGGGCGGGCCTGGTCACGTCGGAGCGGCGCAGTCGCTCGATCATCTACCGCGCCGAACTGGCCCGAATTCAGGATCTGGCGCTTTTCCTGATGAAGGACTGTTGTGATGGTCAGGGGACGAGCTGCGGCCCCGTCTTCTCGCAGGACCCGGTCGCCCCTGGACACGCCGTGGCCTCCTCGGGGCTTGAGGACTGAGGAGGGGAACGCCCCTTCTCGTTCTATTTCATGCAACTAACGGCCCATCTGAGACTTCTCTCTTAGGAATAAATGAGAGGAGTCATCATGTCCGACCCCAAACCCAAGACCCAGGCCGAAGCCGCCGCTCGCGCCATGGAGATGAAGGAGTCGATCACGCCCGACGCCCGTCCCGGCGCTGGCCGCACGTCGTCTGAGGGTATGAACCCACTCCCTGATTCTGATGTGGCCCCGTCCGGGGCTTTCGACGCTGAAGGTCAGCGCCCGGTGCTTGAGCGTTCGCGAAAAGCGCGCTGAGGCCCACCCTTCCTCGAAATCCCTCAAACGCTCAGGAGCCCGCAATGCAGGTGCAGATCAACACCGCCAACAACATCGATGGCCGCGAAGCCCTGGCCCAGTCGATCGAGACTGACGTTCGCCACCGCCTCTCGCGCTTTGAAGCTCGCCTGACCCGGATCGAAGTTCATGTCGGCGATGAAAACGGGGAACGCACCGAGGGCGACGACAAACGCTGCGTCATGGAGGCGCGGCCAGCTGGGCTTGGTCCGGTGACGGTCAGCGAACAGGCAGGGTCGATCGACCAGGCCACGGCTGGCGCGCTGGACAAACTCGCAACGGCGCTGGACCGGACTTTTGGCAAGCTCACCAACCGCAAGGGTCACTGAGCTGGCCGCGGCGATCGGTCAGCCGTCCTCCCCGGCCGCGAGCCGGTATCCGACCCCGGGTTCTGTCAGCAGGACCCGGGGCGCGGACGGGTTTTCCTCCAGCTTCTGCCGAAGCTGAGCGACCAGAACCCTGACGAATTGGGCGTCGACGGAGGCGTCAGGCCCCCAGACGGCGGCGATGAGTTGCTTGTGCGTCACAACCCGCCCGGGGTGTCGCGCCAGGGTTCGGACCAGATCATACTCCCGGGGCGTAAGGCGCACCTCCTCCCCCTGCACATAGGCGCGACGCGTGGCGAAGTTGACCTCCAGCTCGGCGCTGCGGAAGCGCGCCCGCCCCGCCAGCCTCAGGTCACGTCCCCTCAGCGCCGCGCGGATACGCGCCAGCAGCTCTCCGACGGCGAAGGGCTTGTTGACGAAGTCGTCGGCCCCCAGGTCCAGCGCAGCAATCTTCTCGTCCTCGAGGTCGCGCGCCGACAGGACGATGATGGGGGTCTCAGACCATTCGCGGAAACGCGCGATGACCGCCTTGCCGTCCATGTCGGGCAGACCAAGGTCCAGGATGACCACATCACAGGGCTCCCCGGCCAGATGGCTGAGCGCTGCGGCCCCGGTGTCAGCTGTCGCCACGCCGTAGCCTGCCGCCGCCAGCGCTGGGCGCAGCGACCTCAGGATCTGTGGCTCATCATCGACGAGCAGAAGGTTGCCTGCGATGCTCATGGGGCCTCCGGCAGGCTGAGGGTGACGATAAGTCCAGGTCCGTCAGGCCGACGCTGCGCTGAAACCTCGCCGCCCATGGCCTCCATCAGCCCTTTGACGATCGACAGTCCAAGACCGGCGCCCTGCAGGTTGGGGTTGGCGGACGGCGAACGATAGAACTTCTCGAAGATCAGGCCCAATTCGTCTTCTGGCGCGCCGGGTCCCTGGTCGCTCACCTGAACCAGAATCGTCTCCCCCGCCCGCCGTGCGGCGATGCGCACCTCACCGTCTTCGGGACTGAAACGCAGAGCGTTCTCCACCACGTTCGTGAGCGCCTGTTCAAAGAGGATGGCGTCGCCCCAACCGATGAGCGGCGCTTCGGGCAGATTGAGCGTAAGGCGGCGGTCGGGCCAGCGCGGGGCGTACCTGCGTTGAATGCGATCAAGCCCTTCGGCGACCTCGAAGGGGCTGGACTGGACCGCCAGGGCGTCCGCCTCCAGCCGGGTCATGCTCAGCAGATTGGCGACAAAGGCGTTCAGACGCTCGGCCTCCTCGGTGATGGTGTCGAGCAGGTCATCTCGCACATCTGGCTCGAAGACCCCGCCGAAGGTCTTGAGGCTTGTTGCTGAGGCCAGGATCGCGGCCAGAGGCGTTCGGAGATCATGGGAGATTGATGACAGCAGAGCGTTTCGCAGCGACTCCGTGCGGGTGCGGGCCTCGATCTCCGCCCAGGCCCTCCCAAGATGCGCCCGGGCGATGGCGGAGGCGCCCATGTCCAGGAGCACATGGATCAGTCTGAACTGGTCGATCTCCTCGGATTGGTCCAGCAACGGCCGCCATGCCGCAGCGCCGAGCTGTCGGCCGTCAGCCCAAAGCCCCCGCAATCGCCAGCCATCTGGTCCTTCCACGTGGGTCCCGACCACTTCGCACGCCCGAAGGGCCTCCATAAGGGCGGCCGACGGCGCCGCGGCTTCGGAGCAATAGACCTGCGTCCCGATGACGACGACAGCCTTCCCTTGCGCTGCCTCAGCCAGACCATCGGCCAAGCGTCGCGCGATGGGCGCTTCCTCGCCCAGGGCGGCGAAATCGCGCCCCGCTTCGAAGAGGACCGAAGTGGTCTGGGCCCGCTCGCGTGACTGTCGCGCCTGGTCGCGGACGCGACCCGCCAGCCCGCCCGTCAGCATGGCGACCGCCAGGAACACGATCAGGATGACGATGTCTTCGGATTCGATCCCGAAGGTGAAGCGCGGCTCGACCAGGTAGAAATTGTAGCTGACGAAGCCCAGCGCTGCGGAGAGATAGGCCGGTCCCGATCCGAGCCTCACGGCGCTGATCAGCACCGCGGCCAGAAACACCATGGAAACTCGTGCGTAGCCGAGCTGTTGGTCCAACAGAAGCGCCAACAGGTTGGCTGCAAGCACCAGGAGGACGGCGCCGACATAGGACAGCCCCCGCCGATGGCGTTGGATCACGGTCAGGGCATGGTTGAGCATGGATGATCCGACGGCCCGCCGGGCCAGGTTTCGAGGGTTCGCCGACGCCCCGCGCAGACCCGGAGGTCAGGGGCGTCGGCGAACCGGGCCGGTAGCGGCCGGCCAGGATCAAGGCTGAGACCTGGGCGACCGAACGTCAATTATGCGGCCATTATGCGGGTCTTATAAGCCCGCTGTGCTTGCCCCTCAGGCTGGGGCGCGGCTCTCTCGGCTCAGTTCCGAGGAGAGGTCATGTCCCCCACCCCGTCCCGTCGCGCTGTCAGCGCCGACCCCAGGCCGGCTTGATGCTGCGCCCTGGCCAGCCCGCGCCTTGGTTCACGACGGGCTCCCCGATCAATCCTGAGTTCGCTTTCGGCAGCCTCGGGGGCTATTTCATCCTGCTTCTGTTTCTCCCGGAGGCGGCCGAGGCCCGGGTAGACGTTCTGACGAAGCTCCGCGACAGCAGCGAGGTCCGCGCGCGCAAGAACATCCCGGCGTTCGCCGTGGCCCGCGACGCCGAGACCATCGGGACGGCGCAGAACGAGCCTGGCCTCTACTGGTTCTTCGACCCCAGCGGCGCTGTGAGCCGGCTGTATCATGCCCTGAGCGCCGATGGCGTCCCTAACCCGCACTGGGTCCTGGTCGATCCGTCCATGCGCATCTATGCCGTCGCAGGGCTTGAGCAGACTGACCGCTTCCTGGGCGTCGTCGCCCAACTGCCGGCGCCGGACGAGCATGCGGGCGTGCCATTGCATGCCCCGGTTCTGATCGTGCCGCGCGTATTTGAACCCGACCTCTGTCGGCGCCTCATCCAGTTCTATGACGACCATGGCGGCACGCCATCGGGAGTCATGCGGGAGGTCCAGGGCAAGACCGTACCGATCATGGACTCCACCAAGCGCCGCCGTGACGCGATGATCGAGGATGAGACGCTCCAGGCTCTGGTGCGCCACCGCATGCAATCTCGCCTGCTGCCGGAGATCCGGAAGGCCTTCCAGTTCCAGGTCAGCCGGGTGGAGCGCTATATGGTCGCCTGCTACGACTCCGAGGGCGGCGGCTATTTCAAACCGCATCGCGACAACACCACGGCCGGCACAGCCCACCGGCGCTTCGCCTGCTCGATCAATCTCAACGCGGAGGCCCATGCGGGCGGAGACCTCAGGTTCCCGGAATTCGGCGCCAGGACCTACCGGCCCCCGACCGGCGGCGCGGTGATCTTCTCCTGCTCGCTGCTGCATGAGGCGACGCCCGTCACCCAGGGCCGACGCTACTGTTTCCTGCCCTTCTTCTATGACGAGGCCGGAGCGCAGGTGCGCGCGGCCTATCTGGCGTCGGTTGAGGCCGAGGATGCGTCAACCCCCGCAGAACGGCCGGCCGCGGCTCTTGAGCGGCGGCAGGCCTGAGGGGACTCAGGCTTCGGCCGCCGCCAGGCGACGCACCTGCCGCACATAGGCCTCGGCGTCGAAGCTCTTGAAGGTGTTGGGGCCCATGGACCGGACCGTCCCGAAAACCGGCTGAGGCGGCCAGGGGCGATCGTGAAGCCCGAAGATCCAGCCCACATTGGCGTAGGAATTGGCGTCGCGGCCGTCCAGCAGGTAGCGGTTGTTGAGGGCCAGCACCGTGGCGAAGGCCTCCTGAGGCGTCGCCGACCACTGCAGGATCTTCTTGCCCCAGTACATGCGCAGGCGGTTGTGCATGTAGCCGGTGACCTTCATCTCGGTCATGGCGGCGTTCCAATAGGGGTCATGGGTCGCCGCGGCGTCGAACGCCTCGTAGTCATAGAGATGCGGGCGGGGATCACTGGCCGCGGCCTCCAGCGTGGCGCGCGCCCAGGCCGGCAATCCCTCATAGCGGTCATAGTCGGGCGACCACCAGACGTGGTTGATCGCCAGCTCACGGCGGACGATCAGTTCTTCAAGATACGCGGCCCGCGCTTCAGGTGCGCCGGCCTGCGCGTGGCGCACCGCCAGGGCGATCTCCACCGGCGAAATCTGGCCGAAGTGCAGGTAGGGACTGAGATAGGAGACCGCCTCGGCCTCAGGCTTGCCCCTGGCTGCGCCGTAGTCGCCAAGCGCGGCGTCGACAAACCTGGCCAGCCTGGCGCGGGCCTCCCCCTCCCCGCCCCGAAACCGCCGCACCGGCGCACAGCTATGGTCAAGGCGCAGGGTCTTCAGGATGGCCGGGACGTCGGACAGGTCGAAATCAGAGGCGAGGCCAAGGTCCCCGGGGCGCGCCACCGGCCCTGGCTGTAGCGGGGCGATATAGTCCTCCATGACCCGCTGAATACGGGGTCGGATCGTGCGCGCCGCATACTCGTGCTTGTTGGAGACCTGAGCGATGGGGGCGACCACGTCCCCTTCGACCCGGATGAATCGTCGATCCATCCCCTCGGCCAACTGACGCCGCCACAGCCTTGGCACGCGCAGATAGCCGGCATCGCACACCACCAGAACGGCGTCCTGCGACAGGCTCAGCGCAACCGTGTCCGGCGCGCCACGACGAAGCACGAAGCTGATCCCCCGCGCCGCCAACCGCCGCCGCACCTCAGCGAGACCTTCGAGCATGAAGGCGTAGTGCCTGGCGTTGGCCTCCGGATAGTCATCGGTCAGACCAAAGGCGACCACCAGCGGGAGATCGCGCTGGTTGGCCGCCTCCAGGGCGTATTCGAGGGCGGGATTGAAGTCCGCTCTCTGCGACGACTGCATCCAGTAGAGGACGTAACGTCCCTCGGGATTCTCCGGCGCGTCCTTCAAGGGACGCACGCGGGCGCCTTCGATGGGCATGGATCAGCGGGTCGCTACTTGCGCACCCAGGCGCCGGTGGACGACTGATAGTACTCCCCCGGCCGCAGGCGCGTGCTGACCACCTCGGTGAAGGCGGCGGCTCCGGCCGCAGCGACCGTCACGCCGTTGCGGGCGGCGGCCTGACGGTAGAGCTGCGAGCGACCGGCGTTGATCTCATTGACCGCCGCCTCAAGGGCCGGATCGGTGTTGGCGCCGACGAACCCGAGCAGGCCGTCATTGCGTTCGCCCACGGCGCCCTGCGCCTTGGCGGCGTCCACGAGGGCCTTGGCTTCTGCGGTCTGGGCTACGGCCGCCCCGGCGGCGATCCCGACGGTGGCGACACCCGCGGCGCCGAGCATGGCGACGGCGAGAGCCAGGTATTTCATACGGGTCATGAGCATCCCCTAGAACAGGTTCGGATTCTGCTGGATCAGCGCCTTGACGTCCTCGTCCAGGCGGACGCGCACGTCAGCGTCCAGCTTTGCATAGATGGTGATCGGATCGACCTGGACCCGCACGGTGGG
>JAHUZY010000221.1 GCA_019264505.1 Phenylobacterium sp.
CTGCCCGAGGCCGAGCGGGAAGCGATCATCGCCGACGTCGCCCGGGCGGTGTCCGCCGCGGTCGGCTAGGCTCACGACGAAGGGCGGGCAGGTCCCAGGCGCCGAATCGCCGCGGCCAGTCGCACCCCGCTCCCCTCAGGCCCCAGCAGTCGGACGGCCGCCGGGCGCCTGTCCAACAGGCGCCTCACGATGTCGCTCTCCACCATGCGCAAGGGGGTGGCGCGGAGGCTGTCGATGGGGTGACCGCCGATGATCAGGGACGACAACGAAACCCACAACTCCTGACCGCCTATGGGACCGAAGTCGCGGATATTGCTGATCTGTCCCTGCAGCCGGCCTCGGCCATAGGTCGATATGAAGTCCCACGGCTCGGCGACGAGCAGCAGAACGGGCGCCCCTATCAGGGCGGAGCAGGTGGCGGGGGTTTCCACGGAGACCTAACTATCGACGGGCGATGACGATCCCGTGTCGAGGACGATTGCGTCCATCCTGGCTTTGCGCCTCGGCCTAGGGCTTGTATACGGCCTCAACCCCTCAATTCCGCCACGGAGCGCGCCTCGCCTATGGCCAAGATCAAAGTCGCCAATCCCGTCGTCGATATCGACGGGGACGAGATGACCCGGATCATCTGGAAGATGATCAAGGACAAGCTCATCTTCCCCTATCTCGACATCGATATCGCCTATTACGATCTGGGCATCGAGTATCGGGACAAGACCGACGACAAGGTCACCGTCGAGGCCGCCGAGGCCATCCAGAAATACGGCGTCGGCATCAAGTGCGCGACGATCACGCCTGACGAGGCCCGGGTCGAGGAGTTCGGCCTTAAGCAGATGTGGCGCTCGCCCAACGGCACCATCCGCAACATCCTCGGCGGCGTCGTCTTCCGCGAACCGATCATCTGCAAGAACGTGCCGCGCCTGATCCCGGGCTGGACCCAGCCGATCATCGTCGGCCGTCACGCCTATGGCGACCAGTACCGGGCCACCGACTTCCTGGTGCCCGGCAAGGGCAAGATGACCATCCGCTGGGAAGGCGAAAACGGCGACGTCATCGAGCGCGAAGTGTTCGACTATCCCGGGTCTGGCGTGGCCATGGCCATGTACAACCTGGACGACTCGATCCGCGAGTTCGCCGAGGCCTGCCTGGCCTACGGCCTGAATCGCAACTATCCGGTCTATCTCTCGACCAAGAACACCATCCTCAAGGCCTATGACGGGCGCTTCAAGGACATCTTCGCCGAGATCTACGAGGCCAAGTACGCCGAGAAGTACAAGGCCGCCGGGATCGTTTACGAGCACCGCCTGATCGACGACATGGTCGCCTCGGCCCTGAAGTGGTCCGGCGGCTTCATCTGGGCGGCCAAGAACTATGACGGCGACGTCCAGTCCGACCAGGTGGCCCAGGGCTTTGGCTCGCTGGGCCTGATGACCTCGGTGCTGATCACCCCGGATGGCAAGACCCTGGAGGCCGAGGCCGCCCACGGCACCGTCACCCGTCACTATCGCCAGCATCAGCGCGGCGAGAGCACCTCGACCAACTCCATCGCCTCGATCTTCGCCTGGACCCGCGGTCTGGAGCACCGGGCCAAGCTGGACGGCAACGACGCCCTGGACCGGTTCGCCAAGACCCTGGAGGCGGTCTGCGTCTCCACCGTCGAAAGCGGCTCCATGACCAAGGACCTGGCTCTGCTGGTGGGCGACACCCAGGGCTGGCTGACCACTGAAGGCTTCATCGACAAGGTGGCGGCCAATCTCGAAAAGGCTCTGGCCGCTTAAGGCCTGAGGCGACCTAGGGTCCGGTGCGGCGCGCCGGACCCCCATGGGCCACCACCCGCCCAAGCGCGCGGTGACGCTGATGCAGATCCTGCAGATCCCTGTCATTGGCGAAGGCCTTCTGGCCATCGGACATGACCTTGTCGGCGTGGGAGACCAGGACCGCCAGACGTTCGGCATCCCGCTCCTGCTCGGCCACCAGGGCCAGGATCTCCAGCATGCGGATCAACACCGACGGGGCCCCGGCCCCGTTCTGGCGGATCATGTCAAAGCTGACGTCCACCAGGCCCGCATAGTCGCTGACCGGCCGCAGCACCACCACCCGGCCGTCCCTGACCGTCACGCCTGAGACAAAGGTTCGATTGGCCACGCGGCACAGCGCCGAGCCCAGCTGGTCGAGCACAGCGATGGCGGTCATGGGATCGTTGATCCCTGGCGACAGGGCCCGAACCGCCACCTCCACCAGCTGCCGGGCGCTGTATTCGAGATCGGCGCCGGAGGTGCGCCGCGCGCTGAGCGCCGTGGCCCCGACCACGGCCTCCTGCGCCCCTTTGGCGTCCGGGGGCCAGACCAGGGCGACGCAGCCGCCGGCCATGATGAAGTCTCCGGGCCGCACCAGCAGCCGGACCCGCGCGCCATTGGCCACGGCCCAGTCGGCCAGATCGTCAGCCTCCAGCTGTTGCAGGTAGCCGTTCCGGGGATCGGGGACAGGGCGGGCGTCCGACCAGTCCAGCTCGACCGCCTCGGGTTGCAGGGGCCGGCGCCCGGGCTCGCTCTCGGTCTGGCTGTCCAGGGCGGCGAAGAAGTCCCGGCGCACCAGGTCGATCACCGTGTCGATATTGATCCGGCTCGACATGTGATGGACGTAGTAGACCAGCAGGGCGACGCAGAGGCCGCCCAGCAGCATGGCGCCGGCAAGCGCCAGCCGCGGCACGAACAGGTCATCCTCGCCCCCGCGAACCTGACGCAGCACCACCAGGCAATAGGCGAAGGTCCCGAGGAAGACCCCCAGCACCACCTGATTGCCCCGGTCCCGGGTGAAGTTGTCCAGCAGGCGCGGACCCATCTGGCTGGACGCCAGGGTCAGGGCGGCGATGGTGATGGAAAAGAGCGTGCCGGTGACGCCGATGGTCGAGGTGGCGATCGCGCCCAACAGGGTCCGCGCGCCACTTTCGCCGCCCTCGTAAAGCAGGGCCAGCAGGGGATCCGGGATCCAGTCGGCCCCCTCGGCCCCCACCGCCCAGAAGGCGGCGAGCACGCCCAGGCTCACCAGGACGGCCGGCACGAGCCAGAAGGTCGATCTCAGATCGTGGATTAGTTTGTGAAGACGGGCCCCCATGGATGTTCAACGCGCTGGTCAAGCTTAGGCTCCCGAATTCGCCGTCCCGCGCGAGGCGAGGAAATTGGCGAGGGGCGACGAGGCGTGTTAACCCTTGCGCGCAACCTGCGAAGCTTGGCCGAGGGGACCCGACCGGCCCATGGTCAGACGTCAGCTGTTTCAGATCTTCGTGTTTTGCCTGGTCCTGTTTGGCCTGGCGTTTGCGCTGGCCCCCTGGTTCGCCTTCCGGGCGCTGAAGGCCAACGCCCGCGACCACGATGTGGCGGGTATGGCCGAGATGGTCGATCTGCGCGCCGTGCGCGCCAG
>JAHUZY010000371.1 GCA_019264505.1 Phenylobacterium sp.
CGGCGATGGTCGCCTCGCCGTCGATGGTGGTGTTGTTGTCGTCGAACAGGACGGTCAGCTTGTTGAGCTTGAAGCGGCCGGCCATGGAGATGGCCTCCTGGCTGACGCCCTCCATCAGGCAGCCGTCGCCGGCGATCACCCAGGTGCGGTGGTCGACCAGATCATCGCCGAAGCGGGCGGCCAGATGACGCTCTGCCATGGCCATGCCGACAGCCGTGGCGACGCCCTGGCCCAGGGGGCCGGTGGTGGTCTCCACGCCCGGCGTATGGCCGTATTCCGGATGACCGGCGGTCTTGGAGCCCCACTGACGGAAGTTCTTGATCTCGTCCATGGTCACGGCCTTGAAGCCGGTCAGGTGCAGCAGGGCGTAGATCAGCATCGAGCCGTGGCCCGCCGACAGGACGAACCGGTCCCGGTCGGCCCAGTCCGGGTTCGTCGCGTCATACTTCAGGAACTTCGACCACAGGACGGTGGCCACGTCGGCCATGCCCATGGGCATGCCCTGATGCCCCGACTTGGCGCGGTGGACGGCGTCCATGGAAAGGACACGGATGGCGTCGGCCATGGTCTGAAGCTGTGCGGGCATGAGCGTTCCGGGAAGACTGAAGGTCGCAAGGGGGCGGGGCGCAGGCTGGCGGGGTCGCATGCACGGGCGCGGCGGTCAAGAAATGCGCCGCTTTCAGGCCACGCCCGGCGCGGGCTATAGATTAACGGACACACTTCTGGAGTCCTGAATGATCCGTGATCCCGCTAGCGAGAGCGCCATAGACCAGGCCGCCCGGCGGCTCGAACGCGCCATCGCCCTGCTGGAACAGCGCCTGGGCGAGGCCAGGGGCCGTGCCGGGCTGGAGGCCGGCGGCCTGTTCGACCAGGACCGCGCCAAGCTGGCCGCCGAACTGGACGAGGCCCGCGCCCGGGAAAAGGCCCTGGAGGCCGCCGGCGCGGAGGCGTCCGCCGCCCTGGGCCGGGCCATCGCCGAGATTCGCGAAGTGCTGGAGGCCGACGAGGCGCCCGACGCCGAGGGTTCAGCCTTCGATGAGGACGAGCCGGAGCTCGACCTCGATCCGGCCTCTGACGCCGAAACCCCCGACCCCATGATCCGGGAGGACTGACCCATGGCCCAGGTGACCATCGAGGTGAACGGCCGGCCCTATCAGGTGGGCTGCGAGGATGGCCAGGAGGCGCATCTGCTGGAGCTGGTGCGGCTGTTCGACCGTCAGGTCCGCGCCGTCTCCCAGGACATGGGACAGCTGACGGAGACGCGGCTCTTCCTCATGGCGGCCCTGCTCCTGGCCGACGAGCTGTGGGATTCCCGCAGCCGCATGTCCGGCGTTCAGGCCGAACTCGCCCGTCTGCAGTCGGACCGGGCGCGGATCGAATCCAGGGCCGTGGCGGCGCTCGACGGGGCGGCCAAGAAGATCGAGCAGCTGGCGGCGGAATAGGCCCGCGCACGCGCCTTGTTATCGCCCTGGGCTAGCCCTAGATTAGGTCTCGGCGGGTCTGCTGTGGCTCACGTCGAAGGCAACCTAATTCCTCCGACCTTAATTGTCTCGAAGGGAGCTGTCCCTGTCCGGCGCCGTGGCCCCGGACACATGGCGCCCACCTGGTTATCCAGGTCCGAGGGGATTAAAATCGTCCTTCACGGTTCTTGCGGCGCCGCCACCCTTCTTCCAGCGGATTTCCCATCTCCCAACAGGTTCGGCTAAGAGCCTGCCGGTGACCCCTCTCTCCCACCAGAAGTCCGTTCTGCGGCGGCAGATGCGTAGCCTGCGTCTGCAGCTGGCGGCCGCCGACGCCCAAGCCGCGAGCCGCGCTGCTGTCCACGCGCCGCTGGCGCGGCTGGGGGCTGGGCCGGTGGCGGGCTATATCGCCCAGGGCGCCGAGCTTGATCCCGCCCCGCTGATGGGTGTCCTGGCGAAGGCCGGGGTCAGCCTCGCCCTGCCGACCGCTCTAAGCCGGGACGCGCCGCTGATTTTTCGCGCCTGGACCCCGGGCGCGGTCCTGGCGCAGGACGCCTTCGGAATCCCTGCGCCGCTCGCCGACCAGCCGCAGGCAGCGCCCACGGCCCTGATCGTGCCGTTGCTGGCCTTTGATCGCCGGGGCGGGCGCCTGGGCCAGGGGGCCGGCGTCTATGATCGGGCGATCGCGGCACTGGGCGCCGGCCATCGCCCCTTCCTGCTGGGCCTGGCCTATGCCGGCCAGGAGGTGGAGGACCTGCCCGTCGAGCCGCACGATCAGCGGCTGGACGCCATATTGACGGAAGCCGGGCTGATTGAAGTCCGCTAGGATGATCTGATGCGTTTCGCCTTTTTCGGAGATGTCGTCGGCCGGTCCGGCCGCGAGGGTCTCGCCGACCACCTGCCCATGTTGCGTCGCCAGCTCGGTCTCGAGTTCGTGGTCATCAACGCCGAGAACGCCGCCGCCGGCTTCGGGATCACCGAGAATACGGCCCGTGAGCTGTTCGACGCCGGCGCCGACTGCCTGACGCTCGGCAACCACTCCTGGGACCAGAAGGAGGCGCTGACCTATATCGTCCGCGAGCCCCGACTGATCCGGCCGCTCAACTATTCGGTCCTGGCCGATGCGCCCGGCCGCGGCGCCAATCTGTTCGAGACCCAGTCGGGCCGCCGCATCCTGGTGATCAACCTGCTGGGCCGGGTCCATATGGATTCCCTCGACGACCCCTTCGCCGCGGTGGATCGCGAGCTGGAGAAGGCGCCGCTCGGCATGGTTTCGGACGCCGTCCTCGTGGACATGCACGCCGAGGCCACCAGCGAGAAGATGGCCATGGGCCATTTCTGCGACGGCCGGGCGAGCCTGGTGGTGGGCACCCATACCCATGTGCCGACCGCCGACTGCCAGATCCTGCCGGGCGGCACCGCCTATCAGACCGACGCCGGCGCCTGCGCCGACTATGACAGCGTGATCGGCAACCAGAAGGAAGAGCCCCTGCGGCGCTTCACCACCCGCATCTCCGGCGGCCGCTACAAGCCCGCCGAAGGCCCGGCCACGGTCTGCGGGGTGTTCGTCGAGACCGACGATTCCACCGGTCTGGCGATCCGGGTCGAGCCGATCCGCGTCGGCGGCCGGCTCTCCGAGACCATCCCCCAGGTGGACCTGGCCCGGGCCTGAGGGCTCAGGCGCCTGGGCGCGGCGGCAGACTGTCCAGAGTCAGAACCCCGTCGCCATCCTGATCCAGCAGCCCAAAGCGCCGGGCCGCGGCCTTGCGCCACTCTTCCAGGCTGACCCGCCCGGAGAGGTCCGCGTCGGCGCCGCGCACCGGATGGGGTTCGTTGAGCAGGCCAAACCGGGCCGCGCCCTCCCGCGTCGCGGGCGGGGCGGCGCGCCCCATTCCCAGCATCGGCCGCCTCAGCCGCTCGCCCTC
>JAHUZY010000382.1 GCA_019264505.1 Phenylobacterium sp.
CTGGAAAACCTGGAATGACGCGCGGGCCGACCCATCCGGGGAGGCGAGGCCCCCGCGCGTCTTCCTCATATGTGCAGCGCTGGTCTGAAAGTAAGGCGACAGCCGGGCCCATTTCAGGCCCGGCTGCTGCTATTCTGCGGCGAGCGGCGCCGGCGCCACACCTGGCTCCGGTTTCCACGTCAGGCGGGGCTTACGGGCCGCCAGAGTCTCGTCCAGCCGGCGCATGGGGGCGAGGTAGGGCGCGCCCTTGAAGCGGTCGGCGTCGCCGGCCTTGGCCGCCGTCGCCAGGGCGATCAGGGCCTCGCAGAAGCGGTCGAGCTCCTGCTTTGACTCGGTCTCCGTAGGCTCGATCAGCATCGCCCCATGCACCACCAGCGGGAAGTACATGGTCATGGGGTGGAAGCCCTCGTCGATCATCGCCTTGGCGAAGTCCAGCGTGGTGACGCCGGTCCCCTCCAGCCAGGAATCGTCGAACAGGGCCTCGTGCATGCACGGCCCCTCGGGGAAGGCCGGGGTCATGACGTCGGAGAGGCGGGCCTTGATGTAGTTGGCGTTGAGGACGGCGTCCTCGGCCACCTGCCGCAGCCCATCGGCGCCGTGGCTGCGCATATAGGCGTAGGCGCGGACGAACATGCCCATCTGGCCATGGAAGGCGCTCATGCGGCCAAAGGCCTGGGCGGCCTCCTCGACGGTCTCCTCGACCAAGGTCAGGCCCTCAGGGCCATGCACCACCCAAGGGGCCGGGGCGAAGGGCGCAAGCGCCTCGGACAGCACCACCGGCCCTGCGCCAGGCCCGCCGCCCCCATGGGGGGTAGAGAAGGTCTTGTGCAGGTTGATGTGCATGGCGTCGACGCCCAGGTCGCCGGGACGGACCCGGCCGACGATGGCGTTGAAATTGGCGCCGTCGCAGTAGAAATAGGCCCCCGCCGCATGGGTCAGCCGGGCGATCTCGATGATGTCGCGCTCGAACAGGCCGCAGGTGTTGGGGTTGGTGACCATGATGGCCGCCACGTCCGGACCAAGCTTGGCCTCCAGATCGGCCAGATCCACCCGACCATCCTCGGTCTGGGCGATCTCGGTCACCGAATAGCCGACAAAGGCCGCCGTGGCCGGATTGGTGCCATGGGCCGAGGTGGGCACCAGGACCCGGCGGCGGGGATCGCCCTTGGCCTCATGGGCCGCCCGGATGGCCAGCAGGCCGCACAGCTCCCCATGCGCCCCGGCCTTGGGCGACAGAGCCACAGCCGGCATGCCGGTCAGCGTCTTCAGCCAGTGCGACAGACGGTCCATCAGGGTCAGAGCCCCCTGGATCGTCGGCAGGGGGGCCATGGGATGCAGGTCGGCGAAGCCCGCCAGCCGCGCCATCTTCTCGTTCAGGCGCGGATTGTGCTTCATCGTGCACGAGCCCAGGGGATAGAGGGCCAGGTCGATGGCGTGGTTCTTCTGCGACAGGCGCACATAGTGGCGCATGGCCTCGGGCTCCGACAGGCCAGGCAGGCCGATCGGGCTCTTGCGGACCAGGTCGCCGAGGTCGTCGGCGGTGGCGTCAGCCGCCGGCAGATCGACGCCGGTCTTGCCCCAGCCGTCCCGCTCGAAAATCAGGGCCTCGTCCTGCAGCAGGCCGCGACCGCCGGTCAGGGAGGCGAAGCCGGTGTCGAGGGGCTGAACGTCCTCAGGCCGGGTGGGCCGGCCGACAGTTTGCATGGTCATCAGCCGATCCTCCGGGACAGGGCCTGGGCGAAGGCGTCGATATCCTCATCCAGGGTGGTTTCGGTCGCCGCGCAGAGCAGGACATCGTCCAGGCCTGCGGCCGGGTCGAGCCGGGAGAAGGGCACGCCGGCGACGATCCCGTCCTCCAGCAGCGCCTCGACCATCTGGGTCGCGTTCCCCGGCAGCCGGATGGCGATCTCGTTGAAATAGCGCTTGGTCAGCACCTCGACGCCAGGAATGGCGCCCAGGGCCGCAGCCAGACGCTGGGCCTTGGCGTGGTTGATGGCCGCCAGCAGCCGCAGACCCGTCTCGCCCAGCAGGGAGAGGTGCACGGTGAAGGCCAGCGCGCACAGGCCGGAATTGGTGCAGATGTTGGAGGTCGCCTTGTCCCGGCGGATATGCTGCTCGCGGGTCGACAGGGTCAGCACGAAGCCCCGCCGCCCATCGGCGTCCACCGTCTCGCCGCACAGGCGGCCCGGCATCTGGCGAACCAGTTTTTCCTTGCAGGTGAACAGGCCGATATAGGGGCCGCCGAAGTTGAGCGCGTTGCCGATGGACTGGCCCTCAGCCACGGCGATGTCGGCGCCCATCTCGCCCGGCGACTTCAGCAGGCCGTAAGACACCGCCTCGGTGGTGACGACGATCAGCAGGGCGCCGGCCGCATGGGCGGCCTCGGCGATCGCCGTCACGTCCGTCGCTACGCCAAAGACGTTGGGGGTCTGGACGACCACGCAGGCGGTCTCCGAATCGATGGCCTCGATCACCGCGGCCTCGGCGTCGATGGCGACGGTCTGGCGCACAATGTCCATGCCCTCGGCATGGGCGATGGTCTGGGTGGTCGCGGCGTAGTGGGGATGCAGGCCGCCCGACAGCACCGCCCGCTTCCGACGGGTGACGCGTCTGGCCATCATCACCGCCTCGGCGCAGGCCGTGGAGCCGTCGTACATCGAGGCGTTGGCCACATCGAGGCCGGTCAGGGCCGCAACCTGGGTCTGGAACTCGAACAAGACCTGCAGCGTGCCCTGGGCGATCTCAGGCTGGTAGGGCGTGTAGCTGGTCAGGAATTCCGAGCGCTGGATGATGTGGTCCACCGTCGCCGGCACATGGTGGCGATAGGCGCCCGCCCCACAGAAGAACGGCCCTGCTCCGGCCGCCCGGTTCAGGCCCGCCAGGGCCGACAGCTCACGCTCGACCTCCAGCTCGCCGGCATGGTGCGGCAGGTCGAAGGGCTCGGACTTGCGGGCGGCGGCCGGCACGTCGGCGAACAGGTCATCGATGGACGCAGCGCCGATCACGCCCAGCATCTGGGCGCGGTCGTCGGGCGTGAGCGGCAGGTAGCGCATGGGGTTACAGGGTCTCCAGGAAGGCGTCGTAGGCGGCGCGGTCCATCAGCGCCTCATAGGCCGAGGCGTCGGCGATCTTCACCTTGGCGAACCAGCCCTCGGCCTCTGGCGCCTGGTTGACGGTTTCCGGCGCCTCGGCCAGGGCGGCGTTGGCCTCAAGCACTTCCCCCGTCACGGGGGCGTAGACATCCGAAGCGGCCTTGACGCTTTCGACCACGGCCAGGCCTTCGCCGGCGGTGACGCTCTTGCCGACCTCAGGGGTTTCGACAAAGACCACGTCGCCCAGCTGCTCGGCGGCATAGGCGGTGATCCCGATGGTGGCCACGTCCCCGTCCAGGGAAACCCACTCATGATCCTTGGTGAAGCGCATTTCGGGACGTTCCTTCTCTAAACCTTGCGCACATAACGATGGGCGACGAATGGGGTGGCGACCACCTGGGCGGCCTGGGCTCTGCCCCGCACGATCACCTTCAGCTCCGTTCCCGCCGCGGCCAGGGCCGGCGGCACGAAGCCGAGCGCGATCGGATAGCCGAGGGTGGGGGAAAAGCCGCCAGAGGTGACGACGCCGACGACCTTGCCCTCGGCGTCGGCGATCTCGGCGCCTTCCCGGGCCGGCGCGCCCTCGACCTTCAGGCCCACGGCCTTGCGGGTCACGTCGCCAGCCAGCTCGGCGGCGATGCGGCTGGCGCCGGGGAAGTCTCGGGCGTCCCGGCGCTTCTTGGAGACTGCAAAGCCCAGGCCCGCCTCGATGGGGGACACGGTCTCGTCCAGGTCATGGCCATAGAGCGGCAACCCGGCCTCCAGGCGCAGGCTGTCACGGGCGCCCAGGCCGATGGGTCGGACCCGCTCGTCGGCGAGGAGAGTGTTCCAAATGCGCAAAGCCGCCTCGCCCGGCACGGAGATCTCGTAGCCGTCCTCGCCGGTGTAGCCCGAGCGCGAGATGATGGCGTCGACCCCGAAGGCCTGGAGGGCGGCGGTCTCCATAAAGGCCAGTTTTGCGGCGTCCGGCGCATGAATGGCCAGCACCTGGGCAGCCTTTGGCCCCTGCAACGCCATGAGCGCCCGGTCCTCCAGGCGATCGATTCGCACCTGGCCGGCCAGTTCGGCGTCGATGACCTTGAAGTCGTTCTCCTTGCAGGCGCCGTTGACCACCACGAACAGGCCGTCGTCATCGGGACGGCCGGCCATCAGGTCGTCGATGATCCCGCCCTTCTTGTTCAGAAGGACCGAATAGCGCTGCTTGCCGGGCTTCAGGCCGATGAAGTCGCCCGGCGTCACCTCCTCGAAGGCCGACAGGGGCGAGACCCCGCGCAGGCGGGCCTGGCCCATATGGGAGACGTCGAACAGGCCGGCGTGCTCGCGGGTCCACAGATGCTCCTTGAGCACCCCGTCCCTGTACTGCACCGGCATGGCGTAGCCGGCGAAGGGGACCATGCGGGCGCCGGCCTCAAGATGGGCGGCGTAGAGGGGTGTATGCTTTAGCGTCTCGTCCGACACGGCGGGTCTCCGGCTGATGTTGCGACGCGCCGGGGGCCTGGTCGCCCATTCCCAACACGCGCCCCCGCTGTCCCTGAGCCTGAGAGATTTAGAGGCGGACAATCTGGTCCGCGCCCATTGCTCCTTCGGCGAGCCCTACCTTTCGGCGGGCTGCTTTCCAGCGTTCATCAGCTCTTCGCGGTCCGTTTGCCTGAGCGTTTCCGGGGCGGTTGCGCCTTCGGCGCCGACCCCGTGAAGGGCCGGTCTCTCCCGCGAGGAGATGAGCGGAAACTCCGCGATCGCCGGGCGGGAGTCAACGCGCAAAGTC
>JAHUZY010000387.1 GCA_019264505.1 Phenylobacterium sp.
GCAGGCGTATAAAAATTGAGACGGCGGCCGCGGGGGCCGCCGACATGAGCGCGCGTGTATGACGCAATCCGCCCGGAGTTTCAAGCGCCTGTCTGGCTTGCAACTCCGGCGGCAGGCTGGCGCCCACCCTGGGGTTGCGAACCCCCGTTCGGTTGAGCTAGCTCGACAGCTTCGTGAGGGAGGGCGCCTATGTATCGAAAAGCTGTGGCCGCACTGGCGGTGATCGCGACCTCAGTCGCCCTGGCCAGCCCGGCCTTGGCGCAACTTGGCTCTGTCACCCGGTCCAACGAGGCCACCCGCTCCAGTACGACAGGGCAAAGCCAGTCGACGACGACCACCCAGACGCGTCAGAGCGGATGGGGAAACAACACCGTCACAGAGACCAACAGCCAGACGACCGGCACGAGCAGCAGCCGGACCGATTCCACCACCCGCGGAACTTCGATCACTACGCCAAGCTGGAACTCCGGCGCCGCCGCGCCGCGTCAGGGCGGCAACGACACGGCCGCGGCGGTGGGGGCCCTGATCGGGGTGATCGGCGCCATCGCCGAGGACCGAGAGGCGCGCAATGCGCCGCGCATCCAGCCGGAAGAAGCCTTTGGCGACTGGGTCGCCTCAGCCAGCAGCTGGAGCGGGACCTCTACCTGCAGCCTGGAGCTGAAGTCGGAAAAGGCCTTCCTGAACCAGGGCTTCAAGCTGAAATCTGAGAAGTGCTGGAGCAGCCCCTACGGCCAGCTGTTCGCCTGGCGCCCCATCGATGGCGCAGTCACCCTGATCAAGCACGACGGCAAGCCGCTCGCCACCCTGCGCGGCGACGCCAACCGCCTGTCTGGCCGTACCGCCGAGGGCGTGCAGCTCGTGCTGCACCGGCCGGGCTATTAGACCAACCGGCTCCGTTCCTTGGCCGCCCCGATGAAGCTGGCGAAGAGGGGGTGGGGTTCGAAGGGGCGGCTCTTGAGTTCGGGGTGGAACTGGACGCCGACGAACCAGGGGTGGTCGGTGCGCTCGCAGATTTCGGGCAGGACGCCGTCCGGAGACAGGCCGGTCATCCGCAGGCCGGTCTGCTCGATGGCCTCGCGATAGCCGATATTGACCTCATAGCGGTGGCGATGGCGCTCGCTGATCGCCTGGCCGCCATAGATGTCGAACACCTTGGAGCCGGGGGTCAGCACCGCGTCATAGGCGCCCAGTCGCATGGTGCCGCCCAGGTCGTCGCCCTCGCCGCGGGTCTCGCGGGCGTTGCCGCGCACCCACTCGGTCATCAGACCGACCACGGGCTCCGATGTCGGGCCAAACTCGGTCGACGAGGCGTCCTTGAGGCCGGCCAGGTTCCGGGCGGCTTCGATCATGGCCATCTGCATGCCAAAGCAGATGCCGAAATAGGGGATTTCATGCTCCCGCGCGAAGCGGACGGCGCGGATCATGCCTTCCGAGCCTCGCTGACCGAAAGCGCCGGGCACCAGCACGCCGTGCACGCCGGTCAGGCGCTCGGCGATCATCGCCTCCTCGCCGCCCTCGAAGGCCTCGCCCTCCACCCAGTCGAAGCGGACGCGGACATTGTTGGCCACGCCCCCGTGGACCAGGGCCTCGACCAGGGACTTATAGGCGTCGGTCAGGCTGGTATATTTGCCGACGATGGCGATGTTCACCTCGCCGTCGGGGTGGGTCAGGGTGTGGCCGATGGTCTCCCAGCGCGACAGGTCCGGCGCGGGCGCGTCGGTGATGCCGAACACTTCCAGCACTTCGGTGTCCAGGCCCTGGCGGTGATAGTCCAACGGCACGGTGTAGATGCTGGAGGAATCCTGGGCCTCGATCACCGCGCTCTCGCGGACATTGCAGAACAGCGCGATCTTGCGCCGCTCCCCGGCCGGAATCTCGGTCTCGCAGCGGCAGAGCAGGATGTCGGGCTGAATGCCGATGGACCGCAACTCCTTGACCGAATGCTGGGTCGGCTTGGTCTTCATCTCGCCGGCGGTCTTGATGTAGGGCAGGAGCGTCAGGTGCACGAAGCACACATGGCCCCGGGGCAGCTGCTGGCCGAGCTGGCGGATCGCCTCGAAGAAGGGCAGGCCCTCGATGTCGCCGACGGTGCCGCCGATCTCCACCAGGACGAAGTCGACCCCCTCCCCCGGATCGGAGAGGACGAAGCGTTTGATCTCGTCGGTGACGTGGGGAATCACCTGGACGGTGGCGCCCAGATAGTCGCCGCGCCGCTCCTTCTCGAGGATGGTCTTGTAGATCTGGCCCGTGGTGACGTTGTCGCCGCGGGTGGCGTTGACCCCGGTGAACCGCTCGTAGTGGCCGAGGTCGAGGTCCGTCTCGGCGCCGTCCTCGGTGACGAAGACTTCCCCGTGCTGATAGGGGCTCATGGTCCCCGGATCGACGTTCAGATAGGGGTCGAGCTTGCGCAGGCGGACCTTATAGCCGCGAGCCTGCAGGAGCGCGCCGAGGGCTGCGGAGGCGAGACCTTTTCCCAAGGAGGAGACCACGCCGCCGGTGATGAAAATGTACCGGGTCATGGGCGATCAACCTACCATCGATTCGGGGCGCCGCCCCCTATGGGAGGTGCGCCATAACGTCTGACCAGGCCAAGGGCGGCCCAAGACATGGAGCTCATGGCCCGCAAACCGCTCAGGTTTCACGGACCGCTTGCGGGCTTCTTCAGGACGCGGGCTAGGGCGTCGGGGTGGCCGGAGCCGGAGCCGCCGGGGCAGCGCCTTCAGCCGGCGCGGTCTCGGTG
>JAHUZY010000392.1 GCA_019264505.1 Phenylobacterium sp.
ATGGCCGATCCCCGGGGGGTGTTCGTCGGCGACAACCTGATCACCATGGCCAAGCGCCTGAGCTTCCTGGACGACCGGGTGCTCATGGAGGCCTTCCTCCGCAACGCCAAAACGGTCGCCGAGCGGGGCGCCCTGTGGCGGATCGTGACCCTGGTCTGGGCGGCGCGCTCGGCCCTGAAGGTCGAGGGCGATTTCGTGGAGTGCGGTTGTTACAAGGGCAATTCGGCCCGGATCATCTCCGAAGTGGTCGGGTTCGCCAGCCTTCCCCGCCACTACTACCTTTACGACCTCTTCCAGCATGACGACTCCATGCCCCACCACAGCATGTTGGAGCATAGCGAGACCCTGGTCGATCAGGTCCGCGAACGCTTCTCAGACATGCCCAATGTGACCATCACCCAGGGCCGGGTGCCCGACAGCCTGGCTGTCGCCGCGCCCGAGAAGATCGCCTTCATGCACCTGGATCTGAACAACGACAAAGCCGAGATCGGGGCGCTGGAGGTGCTGTTCGACCGCATATCCCCCGGCGGCATCCTGATCCTCGATGACTATGGCTGGATGGCCTACCAGGACCAGCTGGTGGCCGAGATGGATTGGATGCTGAAACGCGGCTACCGGATTCTGGAGCTGCCCACCGGCCAGGGGCTGGTGATCAAGTAGCGGACCAGTCGTCCCAGGAGATCTCCCGCCCCGGATAGGCGACCGCGCCGAACGGCCAGTCGACCGCGATCCAGTCCCGGAAGGCCGTGAACAATGCCGCGTCGAGATGCGCGGCCGAGGTGCGCACCCAGCAATAGGCCTTGGCCTCATAACCCGCCCGCTCGGCCGGATAGATGTAGGCGCAGCCCAGGCACGCGCCCTCGCCGCCGCCCGCCTGCGGCGCCATGACCGTATAGGCGAAGGACCGCCGGCGATCGAACTCCCCCTGGTGCCAGCCCAGGTCCACCAGATCCTCCTCCAGGGTCATGTCAGCGGCGGGCCAGTCGGCGCCTGGCCCAAAGACTCCCGCCAGCCGCTCGCGGCTGCTCATCACCGCGTCATAGTCCTTGATCAGGTCGTGGATGGTCAGGGGCCGCAGGATGAAGTCGGCGGTGCGAAATCCCTGCGGAATGGCGAAATCGGCGGGCACGAACGGCATGGACGGCTCTCCTGGCTCGGCGTCACCCTGGCGGGACGGTCGGTCGGCTGGCAAGCCTCGGATCGCCCTGACCGCCCCATGGCCGGCCAGCGCCCCTGGACCCGGGCCGCGGGCGCCCTAGACTGCCTTTCCAACAGGCCCGATCGCGGCCACGAGGGGGGAAAGACGTCCATGCTGCGACCCATTGCGCTCGCCCTTGCCAGCCTCTGCCTGCTGGCCCCGGTCCAGGCCCTGGCGGCCCCGACCTATATCCACGCCGGGGCCCTGCTGGACCGCCCGGGCCAGGCGCCGCGGGGGGCGTCCACCCTGATCGTCGAGAACGGCAAGGTGGTCCAGGTCGTCGAGGGTCACCAGCCGGCGCCGGACGGGGCCCGGTTGATCGACCTGTCGACACAATTCGTCCTGCCCGGCCTGATCGATTCCCACGTCCACATCTTTTCCGACGACGACAAGACCGCTGCGCGGCTGGAGGCCATGAGCCGCGGGCCGGAGGATCGCTTCGTCGTCGCCCTGGACAACGCCCGGCGCACCCTGGCCGCCGGCTTCACCACGGTCCGTGACCTGGGCTCGGAGCCCGCGGCCATCACCGCCCTGCGCGACGGGATCGAAAAGGGGCTGATCGAGGGACCCACCATCGTCAACGCCGGACGGATGATCTCCATCAGCGGCGGCCACGGGGACGGCGCCAACGGGCTCGCCCCGCGCTATGCGGAGCTGGAGCGCGCCGAGGCGGTCAACACCTGCGACGGGCCTGAGGCCTGCCGCCGGGCGGTGCGCATCCAGGTCTCGCAGGGCGCCCAGGTGATCAAGTTCGCCGCCACCGGCGGGGTTTTGTCCAATGTGGCCGGCGGCCTGGGCCGGCAGATGTTCGACGACGAGATGAAGGCCATCGTCGAGACCGCCCACGCCTTTGGCCGCAAGGCCACCGCCCACGCCCACGGCAAGGACGGCATCGAGGCCGCGCTGCGGGCCGGCGTCGATTCCATCGAGCACGCCACCTTCACCGACGCCGAGACGCTGGCCCTGTTCCGCCAGACCGGCGCCTATCTGGTCCCGACCATGATCGCGCCGGAAGCCGCCGTCGCCCAGGCCCGGGCCGGCCAGCGGCCCCCTGCCGTCCTGGCCAAGGCCGAGGAGGCCGCCCGCATCGCCTACGCCAAGCACATCGAGCAGTATGCGGCGGCCGGCGTGAAGATCGCCTTTGGCACCGACACCGGCGTCTCGGCCCACGGGGACAATGCAACCGAATTCAAGATGATGGTCGAGGCCGGCATGACGCCGGCCCGGGCGATCCGCAGCGCCACGGTGGACGCCGCCGATCTGCTCGGCCTGTCCGCCAGCCTGGGAACCCTGGAGCCGGGCAAGTCGGCCGACATCATCGCCGTGGCGCAAAGCCCACTCGCCGACGTCACCGAGCTGGAGCGAGTGCAGTTCGTCATGAGCCGCGGCGTCGTGCACAAGCTGGACGGCGCCCGCCAGCCCTGGCCCGTCGACTAAAGCGAGAAGCGCCCGGTGTCGAAGAAAGCCTCCAGGGCCGCCTCATAAGGGGCGGTCTCGATGCCGGCGGCCGCCAGCCAGTCCGGATTGGACAGGGTGCTGGCATAGCGCTCGCCCGAATCGCACAAGAGGGTGACCACCGACCCCGCCTGCCCCCGGGCGGCCATGGCCTCGATCACCTGGGCGCAGGCCCAGAGGTTGGTGCCGGTGGAGCCGCCGCAGGACCGGCCAAGCCGGCGGGACGCCACCCGGGCGCCGGCGATGCTGGCCGCATCAGGCACGGCGATGGCCCGGTCGATCAGTTCGGGATTGAAGGACGGCTCGCACCGGGCCCGGCCGATGCCCTCGATGATCGAGCCCGGCGCCTGGCTTGTGGTGATCCCCCGATCGGCCACATGCCGGTGGAAGACCGAGGCCTCCGGATCGCCCAGGCACAGACAGGTGGGCGCGCGGTTGTAACGGATGAACCGGCCGAGCGTCGCCGTGGTGCCGCCGGTGCCGGCCCCGGCCACGATCCAGGCGGGCACCGGGTGCGGCTCCTGGGCCAGCTGGCTGAAGATCGACTGGGCGATATTGTTGTTGCCCCGCCAGTCGGTGGCCCGCTCGGCATAGGTGAACTGGTCCATATAGTGGCCGCCGAGATCTGCGGCGAGCCGGGCGCTCTGCGCATAGACCTCGTGGGCGGCGTCGACGAAATGGGTCTCGCCGCCGTGGAATTCGATCTGCGCCACCTTCTCGGCCGAGGTGGATCTGGGCATCACCGCGATGAACCGCAGGCCGAGCATCCGGGCGAAATAGGCCTCCGACACCGCCGTCGAGCCGCTCGAGGCCTCGATGATCGGGGTCCTGGGTCCGATCCAGCCATTGCACAGGGCGTAGAGGAACAGCGACCGGGCCAGCCGGTGCTTCAGGCTGCCGGTGGGATGGGTGGACTCATCCTTGAAATAGAGATCCACCGCCCCGGCCAGGGGCGCGCGCAGCAGGTGGGTGTCAGCCGAGCGGTTGAAGTCGGCCTCGATGGTCTGGACGGCCCGGTCGATCCAGTCGCGGTCACGGCAGAGGGTCGTCAAGGGCGGCTCCAGGCTCAGGGCTGAACACCCCGGACATGACCCATTCATCGGCCTGCGGCTAGAGCTTGCGGTCACGGGGCGACGCCGCAGCCTTTGGGAACGAACCCTAAGCCTGGCCGTTAGCCCGCCCTATTGACGCCGTGGACAGGCCATAGACTGTTCGCTGAACTCAAGGAGCCGATTTGATGAGCCGCACCCCCGACCTGAGCCGCCGGACCCTGGCGCTGGGCCTCGCCTGCGCGCCGTTCGCCGGGCTGCTGACCGTCGGTCCCGCCGCCGCCGCCCTGCCCGCCGCCGACCAGGCCCTGGTGAACAAGGCCGTGGCCTATCTGGAGGGCCTGACCCAGGCCAAGGGGACCTTCGTCCAGACCGACCCCCGGGGCGTCACCACCCAGGGCGAGATCTTCCTGAAGCGTCCTGGCAAGGCCCGCTTCGCCTATGCTGCGCCCTCGGGCCTGCTGGTGGTGTCGGACGGCAATCTGGTCTCTGTCGCCAACTCCAAGCTGAAGACCTTCGAGTCCTATCCCCTGGGCGCCACGCCGCTGTCGCTGTTTCTCGCCCGTCAGATCCGCCTGGATCGCGGGGTGCAGGTGACCCGGGTGAGCCGTCTGGCCGACGGGTTCTCCATCACCGCCCGGGACGGCAAGAAGGAGGCCGAGGGCCAGATCACCCTGACCTTCTCCGACGCCCCCATGAAGCTGGTCGGCTGGACCATCACCGATCCGCAGGGCCAGGGCACCCGGGTGCGCCTGACCCGACTGGACAAGGTGGCGAGCCTCGACGACAGCCTGTTCGTCCTGAACGACCCCCGCAATCTGCGGCCTGGCCGGGCGCGAATGTGACAATCGCACAACAGGCAAGAAGCATCGTGATTCTGGCTTGACTTTTATCTTCCTCGTGGCAAATATAACACGCATCGCTGATGCAGGGCCGAGGCCCAGCGGCAGCGCCGTGCCGGAACCTATCCCCTCCCGGCGGCGGCATGAGAGACGAACGACTTAGCGCCCGGGGTTCTCCAGTCCCCGGGCGTTTTCTTATGCGGTGATCTGGCTTAAGCCCGCCCCATGCGCCTTCGTATCGCCTCCTGGAACATCAACTCCGTCCGCCTGCGCGCCGAGCAGGTCGCCCGCTTCGTCGACGAGCAGGCGCCCGACGTCCTGTGCCTGCAGGAGATCAAGTGCCAGGAGGCCGAGTTCCCCCGCGAGGCCTTCGCGGCCATGGGCCTGCCGCATGTGAAGATCGCCGGACAGAAGGGCTGGCACGGCGTGGCCATCGCCTCGCGCCTGCCCATTGAGGACGCGCCGATCCTCAATGTCTGCCGGGAGGGCCATGCCCGCTGCGTGTCGGCCAAGGTGGCCGGGGTCGAGATCCAGAACTTCTATGTGCCGGCCGGCGGCGACGTTCCCGACCGCGCCCTGAACCCCAAGTTCGACCACAAGCTCGACTTCTTCGAGAGCCTGACCGCCGAGATGGGCCGCCGGGACCCCAAGGCGCCCCTGGCCATTGTCGGCGACCTGAACGTGGCGCCGGGCGAGTTCGACGTCTGGAGCCACCGGCAGATGTCGCGCATCGTCAGCCACACCCCGGTGGAGGTGGCGGCCATGGACGCCCTGCAGAAGTCCCTCGGCTTCATCGACCTGCCGCGGGCCGCGACGCCGGAGCCGGAGAAGCTGTTTTCCTGGTGGAGCTATCGTTCGGCGGACTTCCGCAAGTCCAACCGCGGCCTGCGGCTGGACCATATCTGGGTCTCGCCGGGCCTGCGTGAGGCCGCCTTCCGCACCGGCGCAGCCTCATCGCGCGTGCATGACGACGTCCGCGAGTGGGAACGCCCCAGCGACCACGCCCCGGTCACCGCCGACCTGGGGCTTTAGACCGCCCGCCTCCGCACCCTGACATCCTGCGCGCCGCAGGCGCCTTCAAGATGGGACACGAAGGACACAAAGGAGCGCGAAGGACACAAAGGGCGAGGCCGCCTATCTCTTGGTGTCCTTGGCTATCTTCGTGTCCTTCGTGTCCCCTCTTTAGGGCTGCGCCGCCCGCCATCGCCCTAGGGCGCCAGGCGATAGCCGCCGGCTTCGGTCAGTAGCAGGCGGGCGTTGCCGGGATCGGGCTCGATCTTCTGGCGCAGGCGATAGACGTGGGTCTCAAGGGTGTGGGTGGTGACCCCGGCGTTATAGCCCCACACCTCGGCCAGCAGCTCCTCCCGGGACACCGGCTTGTCGCCGGCCCGGTAGAGGTATTTCAGGATGTTGGTTTCCTTCTCGGTCAGGCGGATCTTCTTCTGATCCTGACCGATCAGGGTCTTGGCCGAGGGTCGGAACTCGTAGCCGCCTAGCTGGAAGACCGCGCCTTCGGACTGTTCGTGGCTGCGCAGCTGGGCGCGGATGCGGGCCAGCAGCACGGCGAACCGGTAGGGCTTGGTCACATAGTCATTGGCCCCGGCCTCCAGGCCCTGGACCGTGTCCTCGTCCGAGGCCGCCGCGGTCAGCATGATCACCGGCGCGCTCACGCCCTGCTGGCGGAGCGCCTTGCAGACCTCACGGCCGTTCATGTCGGGCAGATCGACATCCAGAAGGACGAGATCAGGCCGCACCTCCTGCGCCAGGCGCACGCCATCGGCGCCCGTCGCCGCCTCGACAGCGAGGAACTCCTCGTGCAGTTGAAGTTGTTCGGCGACGGCGCCGCGCAGGTCGTCGTCGTCGTCAATGATCAGCAGGGTCTTTCTTTGCGCCATAGGGGCAACATGCACCGCATCGGCGCCCCCGGGCAAAGAGTTTTGGGAGCAGAACCTTGATCTTCCGCGCAGATTCCACCGGTCTGTTCCACGCGGGCGACCAGACATTTCCCTGCGCCATCGGCCGTGGAGGCTTCGCGCCTGCGGCCGCCAAGCGGGAGGGGGATGGGGCGTCGCCGATGGGCGTCTGGCCCCTGCGTTTCCTGCTCTATCGCCCCGACAGAGGGCCTGCGCCGCAGACCGCCCTGCCTGTCCGGGCGATCACCCCGCAGGACGGCTGGTGCGACGACCCGACCCACCGCGACTATAATCGTCTCGTTCAGCTGCCGTTTTCCGCCAGTCACGAGGTCCTGTGGCGCGAGGATGGGCTCTACGATCTGGTGGTGGTGCTGGGGCACAATGACGATCCCCCCGTGGCGCCCCTCGGCTCAGCCATCTTCCTGCACCTGGCCAAGCCGGACTATGCCCCCACCGAGGGCTGCATCGCCCTGTCGCGGCCCGATCTCGAAGCGGTTCTGGCCCAGGCCCAGCCCGGCGACGCCCTGGCGATCGAGGCCTGAGGAGCCGGCGCGATCGCCCACACCTCCCAGCCGTCATGGCCCGGCTTGACCGGGCCATCCACGCACACCGACGAACGGCCGTGCGCATGGACCCTCGGGTCAAGCCCGGGGGTGACGGCAGAAGAACGGACGGGCCTTCACCCCGCGCGGGCGCCGAACAGGGCTGAGCCGACCCGCACGCTGGTGGCGCCGAAACGGACGGCGGTCTCGTAGTCGCCGCTCATGCCCATGGAGAGTTTCGAGAGGCCGTTGCGGGCGGCGATCTTGGAGAGCAGGGCGAAGTGCGGCCCCGCAGGCTCCTCGGCCGGCGGAATACACATCAGGCCCTCGATCTCCAGGCCATGGACCTCCCGGCACCGGGCGATGAAGGCGTCGGCCTCGGCCGGTGAGACCCCGGCCTTCTGCGGCTCCTCGCCGGTATTGACCTGAACATAGAGGCGCACCGCCCTGCCCTGGCGGGCCATCTCCTCGGCCAGGGCCTTGGCCAGCCGCTCCCGGTCCAGGGTCTCGATGACGTCGAACAGGGCCACGGCCTCGCGGGCCTTGTTGGTCTGCAAGGGGCCGATGAGGCGAAGCTCCAGCCCCGCGCGGCGGTCGGCCCATCGGGCCTGGGCCTCCTGCACCCTGTTTTCGCCAAAGATCGTCTGGCCAGCGGCCAGCACCTGGGCCACAGGGTCCCAGGGTTGTTGCTTGGACACCGCCACCAGGGTCACATCGGCGGGGTCCCGGCCGCTGGCGCGGGCGGCCTGGGCGGTCCTGTCCAGCACCTGGGCGCGG
>JAHUZY010000401.1 GCA_019264505.1 Phenylobacterium sp.
CGAACGACCTCGACCGGGTCCCCACTCGCACGAAAAAGCCGCGAAGCTCGGTGTCCCGAACCTCGTACTGTCCATTGTCGCTAAGCGACAAGCGGCTGATGACCTTGTCGCTGAGGGTAGCTTTCAGATCGCTCATGGACGAATTAGGTTGGGGTTTAGGTTGGGGTTTGACCAAACCAAGTCTCAAGGTCGGGCCACGCAAAAACCCTACCACATCCTAGAAAGATGAGCAAGAACAATGGGTTTATCGTGCTCTGGCGTAGGGTCGGCGGGACCCTTCGAGGGCGCTGGTAATAACTACGAATCTGAGGGTCGGACGTTCGAATCGTTCCGGGCGCGCCACTTCTTCCTATTGAAATCATTCGTGTTTCAGCCTTTCTGCTGGGCCTTGGCAGGGGCGTTTTCGGCCCTGGTTTGCAGCCGGTTTGCAAATTCTGTTGCTGCTGCGTTCTCAAATTGAGCGATCGCCTGGGTCGCCAGATGCCGAGTCGGCGCCAGGTAGGTCTCCAGAATCCGGGTCGCCGTCGCCAATGAGTGCTCTATGGCGGGCTTGGCGACGACCAACTAGCCGGCGATGCGGGCGATGATCTCATCGATGGCGGAGCAGGATACGACACGGCAGTATTCGCTGGCAGCTTCTCGAATTTTCAGTTCGAGAGGCAGATGGACGGCACCGTGGCGGTTTCAGACATGGTTGGCCCAGAAGGAACGGACGTACTAGTCGATGTCGAAGCGATGTACTTCGAGGGTGACCAGGTATGGAAGTCCGTCGTCGAGCTGGTAGGGGATTATGGCACTCCTGCCGGAGAATATCTGTTCGGCACTGATGGTGATGACTACTTGTATGGGCGCGATGGGGCGGACATCCTAGTGGGTGGCGCCGGAAATGACGTCATCTACGGAAACCGTCCTGGTGCCCCAGGGTGGCTTGAGGAGGGTGATCAGGCCACCTTTCTGGGATCATCTGCCGATTTCGTTTTCGTCCGCCAACCTGATGGCGGTGTGGTGGCGACAGACTTATCTACGTTGGAGGGCGTTGACCATCTATACAATATTGATGCCGTCTATTTTGATGGGGACCAAAACTGGTTTGACCTGAGTTCGCTCGTTGGTGATTACGGCACTCCAGATAATGATGGATGGCTATCGGGCACCAGCGGGCCAGATCAGATGTTCGGTTTGGCGGGCGATGATTTCATATCCGGCTATGAAGGTAATGATACGCTGGACGGGGGCTCGGGGGACGACCAGCTTATCGGCAGGGAGGGCAACGACTCTCTCATCGGCGGCGAGGGGTATGACACCGCGGTTTTCTCGGGAAACTCAGCGGGTTCGACCTTCACTATCGTGGGCGGAAACGTGCACGTGTATCATTCAATGTACGATGGAGTGGACGTGCTGGCGTCTATTGAAGCGGTGTACTTCGAGGGCGACCAGACGTGGATGTCGATTGAAGACGCTTTGGGCGGCATGCCGCAAGCCATAGTTTCGGCCCAAGTATTTTTGCCGCTAGAATATTCGGTTTTTCTAGAGTAATGAGCGTCACATGCCGGATCGCCAGCTCAGATATTCACTATTTGCGGCGCTCTTCGCTGCTATTGCGCCCGCAGCGGTTCGAACATCTTCGGATATATGAAGTGTGACTATAGTGTCGGGCGTATGGGGATCGGTGTACGTGCCGCGGCGTGTTGTGCCGCTTTTCGCTGACCCATACACGACTACATATATGTTGGCCGCTGGCGCACTGGTCCCAAACACCTTCATATTGCAGTGCGCGTTAAGCATAGTGACGTACCGGGCGTAATCCGGCTGTGGTATGCGCGCAATTGTTGTCGCGAATAGTTCTCGCCTAATGGCCGGTGGGGCGTTGCAGAATTGGCCCATCTCGGGGCCTATAAGTGAGGTGAGTTCTGCGAGTCGAACGTCATCAGCTCGTCCGGTCCGCTGAAGATTGCCTAGCAACGCGGACTGAAAACCATCATTCCCTATGGGGGGCCAGCGCGATTCTAAATCTTCGGCTTGCACTGGTCGATTTGGGTCAAATAGTGTTTCAGCGCTTGAGCTTTGCCCTGTAGGCGTCAGGCAGCCTGTAGATAATTGAGACGTCAGGCAAGCTAAGAGTATATATCTCACTATATGTGTTCCTGCGTTGATGTTTTAGTCTTGAGCTTTCCGCACCTGCTGCCTTCTAGGGCCTCCTCTGGCTACTAATCGCTGAGTCGGGAAAATGTCGGGAAAGGAATGTTTCTTCGGGTTGTGTTTCCTGGTTGGACATTATTGGATCATCTGAAATGTTTCTGTTGCAGTCAATGGATTAGAGGGTGGCGGTTCATCATCTGTTCCACGCAAGCCCCGATGCGGTCCACTAGTCAAAATGTGACCCTTTGACAGCGTGTGTCGAAAAAAGCTCGGCAAACTAGCTGTCATCAGATCGACTCGGATTTTAGAGCGCATGCCCCCAATTTTGTGGGTCGATCGGTTCTGTGGTCATCGCCCTTGCCGCCACGTCCGCATCCGCGCACGCTTTGACTCTCGAAACTCAGTTCAGCCCGCTGTTTTCGAACGATCAGCTGAACGGCTGTTCTGTTGAGTTTCAGGGGTCAGGTCACACCGCGCCGCTCAGTGACACCATGTGCAACCGCCGACCAGGTTCTGGCTGGTCAAAGCTCGGGTGGCGAAATAGCCTGGGCCGGATTGGGAGGGCAGCAGGCGATAGGGTGCCATCTCCAAGACTGCGGCCACGGCCATGGCCGCGTAGGCCGCCTCGAGGAGGCCGATGTGGGCCGGGTCGTTTTGGGGTGGCGAACTTGACGATCCAGGCTTCGTGGCCGGGCGTGGTCTCCCCCTCGGAAACCGAGATCCGTCCTTGTGCGTCGAACCCCACATGGATCTTGGGCCGCGCCCCGCCTGAGCCCCCGCCCAGGGTCGCCAGCGTTGCGGCGAGCTCACCCTCGTCACCGGCCAGGATGACCTGAGACTCCTTGGCCAGGGCGTCCAGGTCGAGACTCTGCACCTCTGGGGGCGGCGCGGTGGCGGGCCTGGTCAGTGCGCCCCGCCCGCCATTGCCCACTAAAGCCAGGCGATCGAGGGGCGTCAGCGCGCCTATGTTCACCCCTAACCGGCTTAAACGCCGCCGCACGACCAGATGGCCCCAGCCCTCGGGCAGGCTGTCGGACAGGAAGCCGTGCAGCCCGTCAAACTCACGACTGCGGGCGGGATGGAAGCTTGGTTGCGGTGGATAGAGGAGGCCCGACACAGGCAGGTCCGCCGCTATCATCTCTGGCGACCACTCGAGCTGCGCCAGGCCATCGGCCATCGCCAGACGGCTGAACCGGGGGCGGCCTTATCGAAGCACAGGCTGGCGGCCAGCGGCGTTCCGGGGGCGAGCGTCACGACTTACCGGTCCTGGTCCTCGGCGCGTGCACGCGGGATGGGCGCTTCGCGGCGGTGGCCTGCTGTGCCAGGAGCTCATCCAAACTGGCGGCGGCCGGCAGGGGAAAGAGCGCCGTCAGCCCTTCGTCGCATCGCAGCGCGACAGCGGCCTTCACCATGTCCTCCAGGGAGGCCTGGCCCTCATTCTCCAGCCGGCGCCAGGTCCGATAGGCGACACCGGCCCGCCTAGCGGCCTCCACCTGTGTCCAGCCCAAGGCCACACGGCGGGCCTTCAGTCGCCCCGCGAGGGATTGCAGAAGCTCAGTCGGGGTCAGAAGCATTGGCCATATTTGGACGATAAAACTGATATCGCCAAGTTAATTGGCCAAAATGGGACGGTCTTGGGAGGTTTGGCGGTGCAGTGCGCTTGGTTCTGTCGAACTGCTCTGAAAGCTCCAGGCAATGTCCCTCGATCGAGAGCGGGCCCGAAGCGTCCATTTCCATAACAGTACACTTGACGATAACATTGGTGATGTTAAGTTCGCGCGCAATGTTGCCGTTATGGAAGAGCAGGTGGGAGCACAGGCTCGCGGAAAAGGCTGAGGCCTACCTCCGGGAGAGCTTCGGCGCGGCTGCCCAGGTCGCCCCAGCCGCGCTCGCCAGCTTGCCCTATTTCATAGCCGATCAATACGCCCTTTGGCGCGCCGAGATCTTCGGGCGCCCCTACGTGCTGATGGCGCTACGTGCCGCTTCGAACGCCTCGGCTGAGGAATTGGCCCGCCATGTCCAGGTGGTCAAGGACCGCTCGAGCACACAGACGGTCGTGCTGGTTTTCGAAACCCTGTCGCCTTCGCGACGGCTGGGCCTGCTCAAGCGGCGGTTGGCGTTTATGGTGCCCGAGGCCCAGCTCTATGTCCCCGACGCGCTGTTGGACTTACGCGAGCGAGCGCCAAGAGCGCCGGTGCATGAGGTGGAAAAGTTCTCGCCAACCAGCCAGCTTGTCATCCTGGGCGCGCTGCTTAGGCATGAGACCGAAGCGCCGAGCGCCACTGCGCTGGCGAGCCGCTACGGCGTGGCGACCATGAGCATAAGTCGCGCGTTCGACGAATTGGAGGCGGCCGGAGTCGCCGAAGCCCGACGCATGGGCAAGCAGAGGGTGCTGACGTTCCTAAGCCATGGCCTGGACCTTTGGCAGGCCGCCACGCCCCGGCTGCAGTCGCCCGTCCGCAAGGTGAGGACCGTCGGCATACCCTTTCCCGAAACCTTCCCCGGGAAGGTGGCAGGAGAGAGCGCCCTAGCGCTTTACACCCCGCTGGCCCATTCGCGCGTCCAGCGTCTTGCCGTGGCCGCGGCCAACTGGTCCCAGCTGGTCCGCGACCACGGCTTGATCGTGCGAGACGCCGGAGATCCTGCTGGCGACGAGATCGAGACTTGGAGCTACGATCCAGCGGCTCTGAGCACCAGCGATGTCGTCGACGAGCTCTCCCTCTACCTGAGCACACGGGATCATCCCGACGAACGTGTCGCGCAGGCCGCCGACCAGCTCTTGGAGAACATGTCGTGGTCGTAGGCCTGGGCCATTGGCGAGCCCACTTCGCCGACTATGCCGATCGGTATGTGCTGGTGGGCGGCGTGGCCTGCGAACAGCTGATGGAAGAGGCCGGTCTGGGCTTCCGCCTGACCAAGGACTTCGACGTGGTGCTGCTGGTCGAACTTCTCGACGCGGGCTTCGCTGAGACCTTCTGGGCCTTCATCGAGGCGGGCGGCTACGAGCGTCGCGAGAGGGCCGATGGGGGAAAGCTCTATCGTTTCCAGCGTCCGACGGCATCCGACTATCCGCAGATGATCGAACTCTTCTCGCGGGCGCCCGAAGGGATCGACCTGGCGCTGGGTAGCCAGTTTACGCCGCTGCCGATTGACGAAGCGGTCGCCAGCCTGTCGGCGATCCTGCTCGACAGCGGCTACTACGATTTCTTGCGCGAGAATTCGCGCTTCGTCGACGGCCTGCCGCTGCTGGGCGAGGCGGCGATCATTCCGTTCAAGGCTCGCGCCTTTCTCGACCTCACGGCACGAAAAGCCGAGGGCCAGACGATCGACAGCAAGGATGTCAGGAAGCACCGGAACGACGTCTTCCGCATCATGCAGCTGCTGCCGGAGGGTGAAGTCCAGGCCTTGCCTGCAGCGATCCGTGCCGACATGAGCGCCTTCGTGGACGCCGTGGCCAGGGACGACGCCTTCAAGCCCTCCGACTTCAACGTCAAGCTGGAGCCGGCCGAAGCCATATCGCGCCTCGCCCGCGCCTTTGGTCTTTGATCGCGCCGGTTCTGGGACTTCGCGCCGAACTTGCGGGAGTCGTCTCTGTCGGCATCGCGCCCACTTGGTCCGCGGTCTCACCCCAGACCTCGAAGATCGGGTCCAGCAGTGGCCGTGGCATATCCTGTCCGTGGCTTGAATGGTGCGACAGGAAGCTGTGCTTGAACCCCCGGCCTTCGGCGGGAGAGACCAAGCGCCGCGCCGCCTAGGGCGTGGTGGCTGTCGGGCTCATGGACGATGCGAATACCCAGACGGTCCAGGTCGCGGCCAATCCGGTCGCGTAGGGCTCTCGCGGCGACCCCAAGACGGCAGACGATCGCCTGATCGTCGGGCCTCCACCCGGCCGGATCCAGGTAGCTGATGGTCGCAGGTTCGCCCAGGGCTTGGACCACGATCTGCCGGACGGCCTCGTCGGCGAAGCGCTTGGTAGTCGTCCGTCGGGGTTGGCCTGCCTGCACTCGGCCCGATGGGGGTAAGG
>JAHUZY010000416.1 GCA_019264505.1 Phenylobacterium sp.
CCCAATGGCCCGGCGCGTAGGCCGACCGTTCCGGGCGGCCTAGCGGGCGGCGCTGCGGCTCGCCGGCGCCTCCGCGGGGCCGATCAACTGGCGTCCCGCCTCAGTGAGGGCCCAGCGGTAGCTGCCGGGACCGAAGGGCAGATGCATCAAGGGAGCTTGCGGGCGCGCAGCGGCGAAGGCGAGGTAGCGGTCAAAGGCCTCGAACAGTTCAGCCTCCAGCGCCTGACGGGCGGGCTTGGCCCGCACCCCGCGCCGCTCGGCGATCCGTCTGGCCACATCGGTCCGATGCAGGGCGCCGCCGCAGGCCGACAAGGTGTCCAGGATATCGGCCACCGTGGGGGCGACCTCATCCAGCCGGACAGACTCCATCAGCTGGCGGTAGGCGGCAAGCTCGACAACAGTCATCTCTTCAACCGTATAGTCTACCCGGGGGAGGGGTCCGCGCGAGCGCCATGGTCAAGCTTCGGCGGATAGCGGGCTAGCCATTAACCATTGAGGTGACAGCGTCAACCGGGCGGAAGCCGCGGGCTCACCATTCTGGGTAAACGGGCGTCAGCCGCCAAAAGCGCCGGGCCCGAAGGCCTGGATAGTCTCTTCGCTCGGATCGCAGCGTTCGGGCGTGAGCGCGGCGCTGAGGCTGATGAAGGCGTGCAGGGGGGCGGCGGCGATCACCGCGGGGTCAATGCCCAGGACCCGGATGGAGTCATGCTGCAGAATGGTCGCCAGCCCGTGCATGGTCGCCCACAGGTGCAGGGCGTCCTGGTCGGCCAGGGCGTCCGGATCAGGCCGCCCATGGTGGAGATGCAGGCGAAGGACCGCCCCGCGCAGGGCGTGGAAGGCCTTGCTGGCCCTGGCGGCCATGTCCGGATGGGTCTCGCCGCTCGGCAGGGGAAAGGCGAACATCAGCCGGTAGGCCGAGGGCCGTTTCGCCGCATAGTCCAGATAGCGCGCGCCCATGGCCATGAGCGCGGTCTCCAGGTCGGCTTCGCCGGCCGCGGCGGCCTCCAGCTGGTCGCCAAACTCATCGAAACAGCGGCCGATCACCTCGGCCAGCAGATGGTCGCGGGTGGGGAAGTACTTGTAGGGGGCCTGGTGCGAAACGCCGAGACGCCGGGCCACATCCCGCAGGGACAGCTTTTCGAGCCCATCCTGCTCAATGATCGCCAGGGCCTCGCGGACGCTGGCCTCCCGGACGCCCCCCTCGGGCAGCGATGTCGCGCGTCCGGCCATGATCGCCTGGGCCCGTCCTGATTGAATGGCGATTGGACCAGGATTCCAGGCCTGACGGCAAAGGCTGCGCGCCGGCCCGGCCGCGCCGTCTGATCCGTCCTACCGCGGAAAACTGGAGCGGCCGGGGGGAATCGAACCCCCGACATTCAGCTTGGGAAGCTGACGTTCTACCTCTGAACTACGGCCGCGCAGGTCTTCCTATCGGGGGCGCAGGGGGGCTGTGTCAACTGGGAGCGCAGGTCTTGCCGTCCCACCCGCCGCGACATCCTCTTGCTTCCCCGCCCGTCACCTTGGCTAGGGTTGTGCCAACCATTCGGGGAGGACCAAGATCATGATCGGCTATGTCACACTGGGCGTCAGCGACCTGGAGCGCGCCAAGAGCTTTTACGGAACCGTGCTCGCCCCCCTGGGCGCCAAGCCGGCCTTCGGCAGCGACCGGATGCAGGGCTTTTCCAATGGGGCCGGCCCCATGCTCAGCGTCTGCACCCCCTATGACGGCGAGGCGCCCAGCCCCGGCAACGGAACCATGGTGGCCCTGGCCGCCCCGTCCCGCGAGCTGGTGGACGAGATCCACGCTCTGGCCCTGAAGACCGGCGCCGCCGACGAGGGCGCGCCCGGCATCCGCATCCCGAACTTCTACGGCGCCTATTTCCGCGACCTGGACGGCAACAAGCTCTGCGTCTTCAAGATGGGTTAAAACGCCCTCTCAGCCCCAGGGGCGGAAGTGTTTCGACAGCTTCAGCCCCTGGCGCTGGTAGTGTGAGCCGCCCTCTCCATAGAGGCGCGAGGGCTTTTCGGTCAGCGGCTCATAGACCAGGCGGGCGACGGTCTGGCCGTCCTCCAGCAGGAAGGGCGTCTCGTGGCTGCGCACCTCCAGCACGCCCCGCGAGCCCTGGCCGCCGGCCTCCTCGGTGCCGAAACCGGGGTCGAAAAACCCCGCATAATGCACCCGAAACTCCCCCACTGAGGGGTCAATCGGGGTCATTTCGGCGGCTTGCAGCACGGGGATCTCCACGGCCTCCTTCGAGGCCAGGATGTAGAATTCGCCAGGATCGAGCAGCAGCTCCCCATGGCGAGGGACCAGCGGCTCCCAGAAGTCCCGGGGGTCGTGGCCGTCTTCCTTGTCCATGTCGATCACGCCGGCGTGGCGCCGGGCGCGGAACCCCGCCACCCCTTCGGTCAGGTCGACGCCGACGCTGCGCAGATCAAGCTTCGGCGGCTCGCCCCGCTTGAGGCGCAGCTGGTTCAGCCGCGTGCCCGTGCGCACCAGGATCGAGAAGGTCTGCGGCGCGATCTCCATATAGATCGGCCCGTTATAGCCGTCGGCCACGTCATCGAAGGCCGCGCCGTGATCGGTGAGCAGGCGGACAAAGACGTCCACCCGGCCCGTGGAGCTCTTGGGATTGGCCCGGGCGGCGACGCCGGGCGGCAGGGCCAGCGCCTCCTGCAGCTCGGCGATATAGACGCAGCCCTTTTCCAGCACCGCGCCCTTGGACAGGTCCAGCTCGTGCATGGCCACGTCCTCGAGCCGCTGGACCACCTTGCGGCCGAGGCCCGGCAGGAAGGAGGCCCGGACCCGCCAGGCGCGGACGCCCAGGCGCAGGTCGAGACTGGCGGGCTGCACCTGGTCTGGGTCGAAGGGGCTGGCGCTGGTGATCGCGCCCTGGGCGATCAGGGCGTCAATGGCCTGGCAGGGCAGGATTCCGGGCGGGAGCTTGGCGTCTGTCATCGCAGGGACACTCGCCGCTGGCCTTGAGTCTGACAAGCCGGTGTCTGAGGCCACTGGGGCGGCCTGCGGCCCTTGACCGACAAGCCCTGAGGCGGTTGATGCGCACTCCAAGCTTGCCTGCCGGGAGGAGCCCCCATGGCCGAAGATCCGCGCGACTGGAACCTGGAGACCAAGCTGGTCCGGGGCGGTATGGCCCGCACCGCCTATGGCGAGATTTCCGAGGCGCTCTTCCTGACCCAGAGCTTCGCCTATGACAGCGCTGCGGCCGCCGACGCCCGGTTCGCCGGCGACGCGCCGGGCTTCATCTATCAGCGCTTCGGCAACCCCACGACCCAGATGTTCGAGGACCGGCTGGCCCTGCTGGAGGGCGCCGATCTCTGCCGTGCTACCGCGTCTGGAATGTCGGCGGTGCATGTGGCCCTGACCGGTCTCGTGCGGGCCGGCGATCATATCGTGGCTGGCCGCGCCCTGTTCGGCTCCTGCCGCTGGATCCTGTCGGAATGGATGCCCCGCTTTGGCGTCGAGGTGACCTATGTGGACGCCGTCGATCCCGAGGCCTGGAAGGCGGCGGTTCGGGACAACACCAGCTGTTTCCTGGTGGAAAGCCCGGCCAACCCGCTGCTGGAGGTGACCCCCATCGGGGCGGTGGCCGAGATCGCCCGGGCCTGCGGCGCCAAGCTAGTGGTGGACAATGTCTTCGCCACCCCGATCTTCCAGAAGCCGTTGGCGCTGGGCGCCGACATCGTCGTCTATTCGGCCACCAAGCATATCGACGGCCAGGGCCGCGTCCTGGGCGGCGCCATCCTGGGCGGCGAAGCGGTGATGCTGGAATCCTACAAGGACATCCTGCGCCATACGGGGCCTGCGCTCTCGCCCTTCAACGCCTGGGTGCTGCTCAAGGGCCTGGAGACCCTGGACCTGCGGGTGCGCCGCCAGAGCGACAACGCCGCCCATGTGGCGAACGCCGTGGCCGCCCACTCAAAGGTGCGCCAGACCGTCTATTGCGGCCGCCCCGACCACCCGCAGGCGGCCATTATCGCCAATCAGATGACCGGCGGCGGCAATGTGCTGGCCTTCGACCTCGGCAGCCGCGAGGCCGCCTGGCGGTTCCTGGACGCCCTGCAGATCGTCGACATCTCCAACAATCTCGGCGACGCCAAGTCCATGGCCACCCATCCCTGCACCACCACCCATCGCTCCATGCCGGCGGCCGAGCGGGAGTCCATCGGCCTCACCGAGGGCTGGGTGCGGATGAGCGTCGGCCTGGAGAACGCCCAGGACCTGCAGCGCGACGTGGAGCGGGCGCTCGACCAGGCCTAGCCGCCGGCAAGGCTCTCCGGCTCAAGCCGGTAGGTCTTGGCGCAGTACTCGCAGGTGACGTGGATGCGGCCGTCCGGCTCGACCATGTCGGCGCGCTCCTCAGCCTCGAATGAGGCCAGGACTCCCCGTATGCGGTCTTCCGAGCAGCGGCAGACGGCGCTGAGCGCCTGGTTCTCGAACACCCTCACCCCGTCTTCGTGGAAGAGGCGGAACAGCAGGGTCTGGCCCGAAATGGTCGGATCGAGCAGCTCGTCCTCGCCGATGGTCTCGAAGAAGGCCTGACTGCGGGTCCAGGCTTCTTCGGTAGAGCCGCGGGCCTGATCCTCGGCCACGTTCTGGATCAGCATGCCGCCGGCCCGCCAGGCCAGGCCCTGGCCCACATCGGCCTGGCCCACCGCCAGCCGCACCCGGGTGGGGGTCTGTTCGGACTGGGCGAAATACTGCTCGGCGCAGAGCGCCAGGGTCTCACCCTCGATGGCGGTGACGCCTTGATAGCGGTCCATGTCCGGGCCCTGGTCCACGGTCATGATGAAGACGCCGCCGCCCAGCAGCGTCTTGGCGCCGGGCCGCACGAAGCCCTGCGAGGCCTCAGCCACCGCATCGGGATCAAACCGGCAATAGCCGCGCAGGTGGCCGGCGGTGTCGTAGTCGGCGACCACATAGCGCACGGGGCCCTCGCCCTGGGCCTGGACGATCAGCCGGCCTTCGAACTTGAGCGCCGAGCCCACCAGGGCCGCCAGCGCGCAGGTCTCGCCGAGCAGGTTGGCGACGGCTTCCGGATAGGCGTGGGCGGCCAGGATCTCGTCGATGGCCGGACCCATGCGCACGAGGCGGCCGCGGACCGCGGCGTCCTCGATCTGGAACGGGCCGACGACGTCGTCGGGGATGGGGAGCGTGTTCTGGGGCATGGCGAGGCCATATAGGCGCCTCGCGCCCCGATTGCGAGCCCGGCTGTCGCGGCTTCAGATCGCCCCGAAGCACCAGGCCAGGATCGACTTCTGAGCGTGGATGCGGTTTTCCGCCTCGTCCCAGATCTTCGAGCGTGGGCCATCCATCACCGCATCGGTCACTTCCTCCCCCCGGTGGGCGGGCAGGCAGTGCAGGAAGATGGCGTCCTGGGCGGCCAGATCCATGAGCTCGCCGTCCACCTGATAGGGCTCGAACGCCGCCAGGCGGGCGTCGTGATCGGTGTCGCCCATGGAGACCCAGGTGTCGGTGACCACGCAGTCGGCGCCGCGCACGGCCGCCCGGGGATCTTCGGTCATCGTCACCTGCCCCTGCATCTCCGCAGCGCGGGCGAGGTCCGTCAGGTCGGGGTGGTAGATGGTCGGGCAGGCGATGTTCAGCTTGAAGCCGAACTTGCCGGCCGCATGGATGAAGCTTGCGCACACATTGTTGCCGTCGCCGACCCAGGCGAGCGTGCGGCCCTTCACCGGCCCCAGATGCTCCTCAAAGGTCAGCAGGTCGGCGAGGATCTGGCAGGGATGGCTCTTGTCGGTCAGGCCGTTGATCACCGGCACGGACGAGGCCAGGGCCAGGCGCTCCACGTCCTCATGGGTGTTGGCCCGGATCATGATGGCGTCGACCATCCGCGACAGCACCTTGGCGGTGTCCTCGATGGGCTCGCCGCGGCCCAGCTGCATGTCGGCCGAGGTGGAGATGATCACGTCCCCGCCGAGCTGGCGCATGGCCGCATCGAAGGAGAAGCGGGTGCGGGTGGAGTGCTTCTCGAAGATCATGGCCAGCACCCGCTCGCGGGCCGGGGCGTCAGAGTCGACGCGCCCCTGGGTCCAGCCGGCCCGGGCGGCCTTGCGGGTGCGCGCATCATCCAGGATGGCGCGCAGGTCGGCGGACTCCATCCGCCAGAGGTCGAGAAAATGTCTCGGAGAAGAGGTCATCGAAGGGAAATCCCATCGACCCCGCGCCTGCGCCGGAAATTGAAAAATGGCGCGTGCTGAGCGCGGGGTCCTTGATTGATGAGTCCCGGCGTCGGGGCCGGGCGTGAAATTCTCAGGCCGCCGCGCGGGCCTTGGCGCGGGCTCGCTCACAGGCGGCTTCGAACCGCGCGATCGCCTCGCGGGCCTCGTCCAGGGTGAGGTTGAGCGGCGGAAGCAGGCGCACGCAGTTGTCCCCGCCGCCGGCGATCAGCAGGTGCTCGTCTCGGGCGTGCTGCATGAATTCGCGGTTGGGGGTCACCAGCTTGACGCCGATCAGCAGGCCCTTGCCGCGCACATCGGCCACCACGTCGGGATAGCGGTCCTTGAGGCCCGCGATCTGCTGGTTGAAATAGCCGGCCACCTCGCGGACATGGGCCAGCAGCTCGGGCTTGGCCAGCTCGTCCAGAGCCGCCTCGCCGACCGCCATGGCCAGGGGATTGCCGCCATAGGTCGAGCCGTGGGAGCCGACGCTCATGGCCGATCCGGCTTCGATGGTGGCCAGGCAGGCGCCGACGGGGAAGCCGCCGCCCAGGGCCTTGGCCACGCACATGATGTCGGGATTGGCCTCGCCGTCGGCCCAGTCATGGGCGAACAGACGGCCGGTGCGGCCTAGGCCGCACTGGATCTCGTCATAGATCAGCAGGATGCCCTGCTCGTCGCACAGCTGGCGCAGGCCCTTCATGCAGGCCACCGGCAGGGAGCGGGCCCCGCCCTCCCCCTGGACCGGCTCGATGATGATCGCCGCCGTGGTCGGGCCGATGGCCGCGCGCAGGGCGTCGTGGTCGCCGTAGGGCAGGTGGACGAAGCCCGGCAGCGGCGGGCCAAAGCCCTCCAGATAGGCCGCATTGCCCGAGGCGTTGACCGCGGCCACGGTGCGCCCGTGGAACGAGCCCTCGAAGCCGATGATGTCCACCCGCTCCGGATTGCCCCGCGTCCAGTGATACTTCCGCGCCGTCTTGATGGCGCATTCCACGGCTTCAGTCCCGGAATTGGTGAAGAACACCACGTCGGCAAAGGTCTCGGCGCACAGCCGGCTGGCCAGGGCCTCCTGCCCCGGGATCTTGAAGATGTTGGAGACGTGCCAGAGCTTCTCGGCCTGGTCCTTCAGGGCCTGGACCAGCCGCGGATGGGCGTGGCCCAGCGCGTTGACCGCGATGCCGGCCATGCAGTCCAGATAGGCCTCGCCGTCCGCGGTGAACAGTCGCGCGCCCTCGCCTCGTTCGAACGCCAGCGGGGCGCGGTTGTACACGCCCATGATGTGGTCGCTGGGAACGGTCGCGGCGGACGTCGCGGTCTTTTCAGTCACGGGAGGAAGCCTCCAAAGGAAACGTCCCCGCACGCCGGGCGACGGGGACTGGAAGGCTCGATGTTTTCCGGCGCGAACCGCGCTCTGTCAATGATTTCACAGGCCCTGGACAAGACGAGGCTTGGCCTGTGTCCCGGCCGCCAGCCTGTATTCCGACCTTCGGCCTCAGGTCTTGAGCTTGTAGCCGCTCTCGAACATCCACAGGCAGACGCAGGCGAACGCAATCGCGATGCCCGCCGTCATCCCCACGCCCGTCAGCAGCGAGCCCTCGGCCTGGCCGATGAAGCCATAGCGGAAGCCGTCGATCAGATAGAAAAAGGGGTTGAAATGGCTGGCCGTGCGGAACGGCTCGGGCAGGCGCTCGACCAGATAGAAGGTCCCCGACAGGAAGGTCATGGGCATGATGACGAAGTTGGTCACCGCGGCCATGTGGTCGAACTTCTCCGCCCACAGCCCGGCCATGATGCCGAGCAGGCCCAGGATCATCGAGGCCACGCCCGCGAAATAGAGCACTGCCCACAGGTGGGTCAGCGGCAGGCTGGCGAAGGGCAGGACCGCGATCCAGGTCACAGCCCCCACCAGCAGGCCCCGGGTGGCGGCGCCGAGCGCAAAGCCCGCCACATGCTCCAGCGGGGTCAGCGGCGGGGTCATGAAGTCGCCGACCAGGCCGTTGACCTTGGCCTGCAGCAGGCTGGACGAGGAATTGGCGAAGGCGTTGTTCAGGATGGTCATCATGATCAGGCCAGGCGCGATGAAGGTGGCGAAGGCCACCCCGCCGACGTCCGGACGCGCCCCGCCCACGGCCACCACAAAGACCATCATGTAGAGCAGCGACGTCACCACCGGCGCGCCCAGCGTCTGGGTCCCCACCTTCCAGAACCGCTTGACCTCCCGCAGATAGAGGGTGCGGAAGCCCGGCCAGTTGAACCCGTGATAGGCCCGGGGCGCCGGGGGTGTGGCGGTGGCGATCTCGGCGGCGCGGACGGGCGACATATCGTTCATGGCCCACATGTGCGCCGAGACTCGGCGGCCTGCAAGTGTGCGACCTTCCGACGCTATATGTAGTTCCTGTGGATGGAACCAGGGGCGCCTATTGTGGCCTTTAAGGAAGTCTTTACGATATCTGGTAGTCCGTGGGGTCAGGCGAAGGCCGGTCCCACAAGATATTGTTTCGGCCGGCCGCGCGGGGTGGCCACCGAGACAGGCGGCCGTTTTGGGAGGCTCTGATGGGTTGGACTGACGAGCGAGTCGATACACTCAAAAAGCTCTGGCAGGACGGCCTTTCGGCCAGCCAGATCGCGAAACAACTGGGCGGCGTCACCCGCAACGCGGTGATCGGCAAGGTTCACCGCCTCGGCCTGTCGGGACGGGCCATTCCGTCCAAGCCGGCCCGTCCGGTGTTCAAGGCGCCCAGGCCCCAGCGGGCCGCCGCCGCGGCCCCGTCGGCGCCGCGCCGCATCGCCGAACCGGTGGAGGCCGAGGCCGCCGCCCCGGCGCCAGTTCCGGTGCGCTATGTGGACGAGGCCCCGGGCTCGGCCACCGTGCTGACGCTGGGCGCGCACATGTGCAAGTGGCCGATCGGCGATCCCTCCAGCGACGGCTTCACCTTCTGCGGCCGCCGCTGCAGCGATGGCCCCTACTGCACCGAACACGCCCGGGTGGCCTATCAGCCCGCCCAGTCCAAGAAGCGCGCCGGCGGCTCCGACCTGGCCCGCTCCCTGCGGCGGTACATCTGACGACGCTCTGAGATCGGTCCGGCGCTCAAGGGGGTTCCAGACCCGCTTGGGCGCCGGGCGGTCAGGGAACGACGACAGAGCCTACTGACGCGCCGCCACGTCACTACCGCCGAACACCACGTGACGCCTGGCCTCGGCCTCGAGCAGGCCGTAAATCAACGCCGCTTCCGGTCGGCTGGCGGCGTCAAGGGCTGCGACCTGCTCAGGCGGTAGCCGGAGCGTCGTGGCGGCGATGTTGTCGTGAACCTGCTCGACCCGGCTAACGCCCATCAGTGCGGTGTCTACGCCGGAGCGAGACAGCACCCAGGCCAGCGCCACCCGGGCTGGGGGCTCGCCCAAAGCCTTCGCCACCTCAACCAGCGTATCAACGATCCGCCAGTTGCGCTCGGTGAACAGCATGTCTCCGAACGGGTTGCTGCCGTCGAGGCGCTTGTCGCCCTCGGGCCTTTCCCCGGACGCTGCCTGGTTGGGCAGGCCGCTTGGGCGGGGACCTGCGGCCTCGACGGCCTTGCGGTCATACTTGCCGGTCAGCAGCCCATAGGCGAGCGGGCTCCAGGGCATCATTCCGAGCCCCATGTCTCGGGCCAGCGGAAGGTGCTCAGCTTCGACCTCACGGCTCACCAGCGAGTAGAAATATTGCAGGGCGATGGGGCCGGGCAGACCATGCAGTCGAGCCAGGGTAGCCAGCTTGGCCACATACCAGGCGGGCGCATTGGACAAGCCCCAGTAGCGGATCTTCCCCGATCTCACGAGGCCCGCCATGGTCTCCAGCAACTCCTCGGCCGGGGTGACCGAGTCCCAGACGTGCGCCCAGTAGAGGTCCACATAGTCGGTTCGCAGCCGCCGCAGCGACCCCTCAAGCGCAGCGTGGACGTGCTTGGCGCCATTGCCCCCCGCGTGCGGCCCCGCCCCCGCCGCGAAGCCCGACTTGGTGGCGACGACCAGCCGGTCGCGCAGGCCGCGGTCGGCGATGATGGCGCCGAGCATCTCTTCGCCACGCCCGCCGGCATAGACGTCGGCGGTGTCGACCACGTTTCCCCCAGCCTCGACATAGGCGTCGAAGACCGCCTCGGCTGCGGGACGGTCCATTCCCCACCGGTCAACCCCGAAGGTCATTGTGCCCAGGACGAGGGGGCTGACGATGAGGCCTGAACGACCCAGCGTGCGGTACGAGGTGAGCGACATCGGTAATTTCCATAGTGATTGCTACAGAAACTCATGCGGCCTGTTGCGGCGCGGGGTCAAGAAATATATGTAGCGACTACTATGAAACCTGTTCCAACTCGCGTGGCGCGCAAGCCCGGTCGGCCTCTCTCCTTCGACCGCGAGGCCGCGCTGGACGCGGCGATGCGCCTGTTTTGGGAGCAGGGGTTCGAAGCGACGTCTGTGGCCGAGCTGACTCAGGCCATGGGCGTCACCCCGCCAAGCCTCTATGCGGCGTTCGGAGACAAGCGGAGCCTGTTTCGAGAGGCGGTCGACCATTACCTGGGCGGCTTGGAGGCGATCCTGGAGAGCATCCGAAATGCAGCCACGGCGCGCGAGGCCGCTCACCGGCTGCTGATATCAGCCGCGGTCGGCGACACTGGCGAGGACACGCCTCCTGGTTGCCTGCTGGCCAGTTCCATCGTGAGCAGTTCGGCTGGCGCCGCTGCGGTCCGGGAGGAGATCGCCGCCATCCGCCGCCAAATCGAGACGACCCTGCGCGAGCGGATTGCAAGTGATATCACGAATGGCAAGCTGTCGGCCTCCACGGACGCCGAGGCGACAGCGGGGCACGTCTTCGCGGTGATCCAGGGCATGTCGACGCTGGCAAAGGACGGGGCGGGTCGGGACAAGCTGCTGCGCATCGCCGAGACGGCCATGAGGTGCTGGTAGGATAGCCCGCATTGGGCTGTTCGCCGTCGCTGACACAGGCTCTGATCTTACCTCCAGCCAATACCGCCAGTTTTTCCCCACGCCCGGTTTTACCCTGCCCCGCGACCAGCTAGCTTCGCGCCATGAGCGACGCCGCGCCTGACACCAACGCCCAGCCCTATTCGGTCTCCGAGCTCGCCTTCGCGCTGAAGCGGACGCTGGAGGACCGGTATGGCTTCGTCCGTCTGCGCGGGGAGCTGTCCAAGGTCACCCACCATGGCAATGGCCACGTCTATCTGACCCTGAAGGACGAGCGCGCCGCCATTGACGGGGTGGTCTGGAAGGGCTCGGTGCGGGGCCTGTCCATCCGGCCCGAACAGGGGCTGGAGGTGATCGTCACCGGCAAGATCACCACCTTCCCGGCGGGCTCGCGCTATCAGATCGTCATTGAGACCATGGAGGCCGCCGGCGTCGGCGCCCTGTTGGCCCAACTGGAGCGGCTGAAGGCCAAGCTGGCGGCCGAAGGCCTGTTCGAGCCGGCCCGTAAGCGCCCCCTGCCCGGCATGCCCGCCGTCATTGGCGTGGTCACCAGTCCCACCGGGGCGGTGATCCGCGACATCCTGCACCGCATCCGCGACCGCTGGCCCTGCCGGGTCATCGTCTGGCCGGTGGTGGTCCAGGGGGATCAGGCCGCCTCCCAGGTCAGCGCGGCCATCCGCGGCTTCTGCGCCCTGCCGACCACCGGCGACCTGCCGCGGCCCGACATCATCATCGTCGCCCGGGGCGGCGGGTCGGTGGAGGACCTCTGGGCCTTCAATGACGAGGCCCTGGTGCGCGCGGTGGCCGCCGCCGACATCCCGATCATCTCGGCTGTGGGGCACGAGACCGACACCACCCTGATCGACTTCGTCTCCGACCGCCGGGCGCCGACCCCCACGGCGGCCGCCGAGATGGCCACGCCCGTCCTGGCCGAGCTGCGGGCGGGATTGAGCGACCTGCACGCCCGCCTGCACCGCTGCGGCGGCAAGGTGGTGGAGGACCGCCAGGGCCGGGTGCAGAGCGCCGGCCGCAGCCTGGCGAGGGTGCCTGACCTGGTGGAGATGGCCGCCCAGCGGTTCAACCTGGCCGCCGGCCGCCTGAGCGCGGCCCTGCAAAAGAACGCCGCGGCCCATGAGCGCGATCTGGTGCGGGTGGCCTCGCGCCTGTCGGCCGGCCTGCTGCTGCGCCCCCAGGAGGCGCAGGCCCAGAGGGTTCAGCTGCTCGGCGGACGACTGACCAGCGGCCTGCAGCGCAACGCCGCCGACCATGGCCGCGACCTCGCCCGCATCTCAGCGCGGCTGACGCCGGCCTTGCTGGCCCGGCCCCAGGCGACCCAGCGGCAGCAGCTGGACGCGCTGAGCGCCCGGCTGAACCCGGCGCTCGCCCGCACCACCGAACGCCTGGCCGAACGGCTGGCGGCGGTGGAGAAGCTGCGCCAGTCCCTGAACCCCGACCGCCCGCTTTCCCGGGGCTTCGCCCGCGTCCACCGGGCCGATGGCAGCCTGGCGCGGGAGGGCGCGGCCCTGGAGGCGGGCGAGACCGTCTCCCTGGTGTTCGCCGACACCCACCGCAGCGCCGTGGTGGACGGGGACGCATCCTCCGTCACGCGGCCGCTGCCTGAAGCTCGGCCCAAACCCCGCAAGCCGCCCGCGCCGCCAGCCTCGACCGTGCAGGGCGACCTCTTCTAGGCGCGCCGGTTCCGGGGTCTGTTCGAGGCTGTCCCTGCGCGCTACATTGGCGCGATGAACGCCCATGACCGAGACCTCTCCGGCAAGCCCGCCGAGCTTGCCGTGCTGCACTATGGCGACGGCGAGTTCGTCGTCCTCAAGCCCGGCCGCCATGTAGTGTGCGCCGTTTCGGGCGTGAAGATCCCCCTCCAGGCCCTGCGCTACTGGAGCCCGGCCTTGCAGGAGGCCTATGCCGGTCCGGCCGAGGCCTATGCCCGCTGGAAGGAAACCAGCAGCTGAGCCACGCCCTGCACCGCCGCAGCGCCCTCCTGAGCGGCCTGGCCGCCCTGGCCGCGCCGGGACTCGCGCGGGGGCAGACCGCAGCCCTCCCCTTGCGTCTGGATGGTCGGTTCATGCAGGGCGGCGTCGCGGTGGGCCAGACGGCCCCGGGGGCGACGGTGATGCTGAACGACATCCCGGTGGGCCAGGCCTCGGACCTGGGGTGGTTCGTCATCGGCTTCGACCGCGATG